>DATDKO010000201.1:0-2352 GCA_036519935.1 Rubrobacter sp.
CCAGAAACCGGCCGACGGATCGGATTCAAGGCACCTGTAGTCCAAGTCCAGCTTATCTATGGGTCAGACCGGTCCGAAGACGCCGTCCGCAACCACTCATAGTCTATTCACAACAGCTTATCTAAGCGGACTATGCTCGAATAGCCAGGCTCCTTCTATCCGGTACGGGTCGGGCAGGGGAACATCACGCGGAAGGTCAGCTACGAGTTACTCGAGGCTCTCACCGATGCCTCCCTACAGGTAGCTCTTGGAAAGATCAGTGGGTAGCTTCAAGTGGACTCATCAGGACTCGACAAAGCCGCGTGTGACTTGGCGAAAGATCTCCTCGTGCGGTCGGACGCATATAAAGGCATCACGTGCGAGTTGCTTGAGAAGTATCTCCACCTAGACAAGACGACACGACCCCAGACAGTAGCGGACCTCTTCGACCAGGTATTTGAGTCGGCGCAGAGCGCCAAAGGAGAGCGGGTCTAATCGGCTGAGCATAGGGGGAGGGGTGGTGACTTCCGAGGCGAACACTGTCGCTGCCGCCGTTGGCGCAGCACAGCGACGGCCGGCAGTACAATGGTTGCATGGGGCGACTGTTGAGGGAGAGTGAGGTTAATAGACCGGTCAGATGAACCGACTGCCGTATATGGGGACGCCGCGCTGCGAGGTACTCTCCTCCCCTAAGCAGGTGCGCGAGGTGCTAGAGACGTCCGAGCACGCAGAACAAGTAGCCCTCGATGTCCAGACCGAAGGGCCGGGGGCGGTCGAGGCTACCCTCGCTGGCGTTTCGCTCTGCTTCGAGCCCGGCGCCGCCTACCAAGCGCCACTAGGTCCCAAAGACACGGACAGCGATACGATTCTGCAGGAGCTTCGTCCGCTACTAGGCGCCGACGGCCCGCCAAAGGTGATGCACGACGCCAAGCCCGGACTCATAGTGCTCGCTCAGCGTGGCGTTGATCCAGGTACGCCCGCCTTCGACACCCTGCTTGCGGCTTTCCTGCTCGATGGGAAGGCGCACAGTCTCGAGGACCTGATCGCCGACAAGCTCGGCTTGTCGCCCTGGGAAGGAGCGGCGAAAGGAAGTGAGGAGACGACACGAAACGTCTGCGCTCGGGCCGATGCGGTGCTGCGCCTCGGCGCGATCCTGGAAGCGGAGCTAGAGGAGCGGGGGCAGCTCCGGTACCTGCGCGAGCTCGAGCTGCAGCTCATTCCCGTACTCGCCGACATGGAACTGGCAGGTGTCGCCGTCGATACCACTGCGCTCGAGGAGATATCGCACCGTCTGGCGGAGAAGCTGCACGATCTCGAGAGGGAGATGGCTGAGGCGGTTGGGCACGAGGTCGACCCGAGGTCGCCGCGGCGGCTCGGAGAGCTTCTGTATGAGGAACTCGGCCTGGAGGGGAGCAGGAAAACCTCCTCCGGGCGCTACTCGACGGACGCGCTCACACTCGAGGCGCTCGCCGGTCAGCACCCGGTCGTCGAGAAGATAGCAGAGCACCGGCGCCTCAGCAGACTCAAGGACGCCTACGCCGACGCACTTCCCGGTCTCATAGACCCGCAGACGGGACGCGTGCACACGAGCTTCAGCCAGGTATCGGCGAGCAGCGGGCGTCTCGTCTCGAGGGAACCTAACCTTCAGAACATCCCTGTGCGCACCGAGCTGGGGCGTGAGATTCGCAAAGCTTTCGTGGCCGAAGGCTCGGGGTTCGGAATAAGCGGGACGACAGTGCTGCTTAGTGCGGACTACTCTCAGATAGAACTTCGGGTGCTGGCGCACGTGACCGGGGAGCGGGCGCTGCGTGAGGCATTCCAGAAGGGCGAGGACGTCCACACCCTCGCCGCCGCCCGCCTCTACGGTGTGCCGCCAGAAGAGGTCAACGCCGAGATGCGCCGGGTAGGCAAGATGCTCAACTACGGGGTAATCTACGGGATGACCGGCTACAGGCTCGCGCTTGAGGCGGGCATCGACCGCAAGGAGGCGACCCGGTTCGTCAGGCGTCACGGGGAGCAGTACCCCGCCGTGCGGGCCTACGTCGAGCGGACTCTGCGCGAAGCGGAGGAGAAGGGCTACGTAGAGACCCCCATGGGGAGGCGCCGGTACCTGCCAGACCTCGGATCCAAGAACAGGCAGCGTCGGGAGGCCGCGCAGCGTGCGGCAGAGAACATGCCGAACCAGGGCATGGTCGCGGAGATCATCAAGCTGGCGATGATCAGGGTGCATGCGCGGCTGCGAGAGGAGGGCATGGCGTCGCGCATGCTGCTGCAGGTCCATGACGAGCTCCTGCTGGAGGTCCCCGAAGGGGAGTTGGCCGAGGCAGCCGGGTTGGTGGTGCGCGAGATGAGGAACGCGGTGGAGCTCTCCGT
>DATDKO010000202.1:0-7290 GCA_036519935.1 Rubrobacter sp.
GGGGAAGCTGGGAAGGGCGCTCAGGAGCTTTTCTAGAGCCTTCCGCCGGCGGTCTGAGTCCTCCGTCGTCCGGTCCAGGGTGCGCTGTATCTGCTCCCGCTGTTCCTCCATCTGCCGCTCGAGGCTATCCATGTACTGCTCGCGCTCTTCTTGCATCGTTCCGTCACCTCCGTATCAGCTTGCGCCACCAGGGCCTCTGTACGCCCTCCTTGGCCTCTGCGCTGCACTCGATAGGGGCATCAGTAGTAGGACCGGTGCTATGCGTTGTCTATCGCAGCTATACCCTGGAGGGTAATCAGGAACATCCCGTCACGCGTGCTCATGGCGCGGTCTGCGTACTCCTCTATGTATCCAGCCCGGACCAGATAGAGCAGGCTGCGGTCGAGGGTTCCGGGGTACATGCCAAGACTCTTCGCCGCTGCCCCCGCGTCCACGGTTCGACCTGTGGTTTCTCCTAACTGCTCCCTCATAACCTTCAATAACTGCAGGCTCTTTTCGTCCACGCTAACCTCCCAGCACCCTACGCCACCAGGGCCGGCGCTGTGTGCCCTCCTGAGACTCTACCCTATCGGTGTGGGGCTCCACCTTCTCCAGTTCCTGCGCTCCCATGCGCAAATGGTAGAGCCTTCGAAGATCACACGCAGGCCACCTAGCAGCACTACGAACTGACTCGGCCCGGGTATCCTTCGGGGTGTCCCGGCCCTTTCGTGTAGCGCTGTGGGTGAAGAGCAGTACTTTTGCTATCCCTTCGACCGAAGCGGACTAGACCCCGTACCGCGTACAGTGTCCCCAAGATCGGGAAAGGTTCCTTCTATCCCCTCGGACCTGACCCGAATCTTCTCTCAGGCCGGGCCGCTCCAACATCACATCAGGCGCCCGGCCTTGGCATAGCCCCGGTCCAACACCTATGAACGCCCCGAACCACTACCCTGCTTCTTACCAATAATACCCACCGGAGCGCTACTACCCCGCCGGCGGTCCTAGTCCCTTAGGACCGGCTCGAAGCGCCCTCTTCACTAGTCATCGGGGATTAGTTTCGGCAAACTTCGGCGCCTCAGCCGTGCCTGGGGTGCTCCGGTGGCTCCTCGAGATAATCGCCGAGATCTTCCGCCCGCTCCCGCGCCATGCTTGCCTGCCACTCCTTAACGCTTTCTTCGTCGTGGGGAACGTCCCTGAGTTCCCTGAGTTGCGTGCCGGGCTCGGTGTTCAGTACGGCCTCCAGCGCTTCTTCGATGGACTCCCCACTCCGGTCCGCCCGGGCCTTCGCCTGGCGCATCAGGACCTCGTTGGCCATCTCCTCGACGCTTCGATCTTTGCTCACGGCGCTCTCCTCTTCCTTGCGGAAACCCTCTCCCAGGGGTTAAGGTGTTCTCCGAGGTTGGCTAGAACTCTCTGCTGCGGCGAAGGGGAGCCTCTACCTGAGAACTAGCTGATACTCCGGTTGCCTCAAGCGGAACTCGTGGCCCACCAGCACTAGCCCTTGCTCGATAGGTGTCCCCGAGCGGCGTAGCTGGCAGTACTCCTTTACGAACTCTGCAGAGTCCTGTGTACCTGCAAGCATCTGAATGGCTTGCGAATCGTTGGAAGGAGCTGCCACCTTCTCAGAAGAGCGGGTCGTGGGGTTGTACCAGTACATCTGAGTGTCCTCCTTTCCAAAGGACGCTCTCTCAGATGTACCCGATGCTACGAGCGCCAAAACGCTAGCCGAGGTTCTGAGGATCCCCTTTCTGCCCTTATTCACTCTAGTGCGTGGAAGTTGAATTCTGCGAACTTCGCCATGACGGAGTTCTATGAAGTTCGAGGTAGCAAGCCCCACCCTAGCTTCGCTTGCATAGCCTCGGTTGAGAGGGCGGGGTTTCCTATTCATGAACTACTTCTACCCCCAAGGTTCTGGGCACGAAAGACTTCGTAGTGGCCTGTGCTCTCGGCCCTACCACCAGTCTGCTAGGCGCCGTAAGACCGAAACCAGTGCGAAGCCTCGTCGGTAGCGTGCATCGCTTGCTCGTCCTCCCACAGCGTTACCGTGAGCATCTTACCGCTCTGTCTGTCGCCGAGATGCAAATCACTACAGTAACCAGCCTGCTTCCTGAGCGCCGGACCGATGTGCTCTTCGGCTGCGCGGAGGGCCTCATCTTGGCGCTCTGGGGGTACGGACCACTCGCTTACACGGGCAAACACACAGACCACCACCTTTCGCCGCTCTTGAGGGCACTCACATTATGCTGCGATCCACCCGCGTGCGTGGAAGTCGCATTCTCCGAAGTTCATACACGAAAACCTGCATAGCCCCGGTTTCCTCAATAACTGATCACAGGCGTCTTATGTACGTAGCGATCCTCTGTGAGTTGAGCAAGCATGAAGTCCGCGACGTCCTCCCGAGATATAGTGGTGGCTTTGTAAGAATCTCTGCTGAGAAAGACCTGGTACTCACCCGTAGCACGCTTGTTAGTGACCCGGGCTGGGCGCACGATCACCCACTCGAGGCCGCTGCCTCTGAGTATCTCCTCTTGACGGTCTTTGTCTTCGTACTGGTTTCTCAGCACGAGGGGCAAGAAAATCCTATCGTAGAGGAAGCCGACGTGCCCCTTGCTGTCACCAGCCCCAACACCGGTGAGGCAAACCAGCCGGCGTACGCCATGCTTCTTCATCGCGCCGACGAGGTTTGCAGTACTGGCCGAGAAGAGGGTCGTGGGCTTCGTGCTGCGCGTGCCCAGCGCCGAGAGCACGGCGTCTTGTCCCGCCACGGCAGCCTCCACCGCCTCTGGATCCAGCACGTTGCCGCCCAGCACGCGAGGACGATACTCTCGAGGTGCAACGGCAGAGGGGTTGCGAGCTAAGGCCGTCACTTGGTGACCTTGCTGCAGCGCCTTTTCCAACAAGATTCGCCCCGTGCTGCCCGTCGCGCCGATTATTAGAACCTTCACTTCTCCTCCTTTCTCCGTTTTTACGCGACTTGGTTCTCCTTGGTTCTCTTTGTCAATTACCTCCATATTCTTAGCAGATTGGGAGAGCCTTCGGGCGCGAGCGCCGCCCTTCGCGGCTCGGTGGGCCACTCGAAGGCGGATATTCCGTCCTGGCGATTGGTTGTGTATATTGGGGAGCGTGTTCAAGCAGATGGCAAGGGCTTTAGTGGGAGGCGGACGGTTCGTGTTTGGCGCGTCTTTCCTGTTGGCTCCTTCCCCCATACTGCGGATCTGGTGGCCGGACGACGCAGCCTCCGGACCCATCGCTTTAGGCCTTGCTCGCGGGCTGGGGGCTCGGGACGCCGTCTTGGGGCTGGGAATCCTGGCTGCCGTCCTGCGGAGGGAGTCCTCTCGAGGCTGGCTCTTGGCTTCCGCTGGCGCCGACGCCGCGGACCTGGTTCTGACGTTGACGAATGCCTGGCCCTTTGGCCGGCGCACCCGGCTACTGACCCTCGCTGGTACAGCCCTGAACGTGATGGTGCAGCTCTATCTCGCTTTTGATCAGGAAAACTAGAGGCCTCCTTAGCGTACAGCGAGACAGAGCTTACAAACATCACTAGCAACGCCAACGGGTAGCCCAACAGCCAGTGCAACTCGTGCATGTGGTTGGGGTTCATCCCATACACTGTCCCTACTAGCAGCGTCGGGGCGAACAGTATGGGCGCCCAAGCTGAGATCCTCTTCGCCTCCTGTGAGCAGTCAGACTAGCCGCCGCCTTATTCACCCACCGTCGGGGAAGGGGAATTCTCGGAACTTCGTGAGTTAGGTGTTCTCCGAACTTCGCATGTATGGAGTTCTCGGAAGTTCGCTCTAAGGGTGGATCTACTCCTGTATTACAGACTCTGCTGGCTGAGGGGAGGTTATCGGGTCTCCGTGCAGATGCACGACCTTCCAGACACCCTCTTCGGGTCTAAGGATCATCGTAGTCCGCAGAGCGATCGGGGCAGTGTCCACGCTTCGGCCAACCTTGGCTCTTTCCCGCACCAGCGACACTACGTATGCTAGCTCGGCAGTCACGTACTTCGATATGATCTCGGAGCCTAGGAACTCGCCGTCCCTCAGAAGCGATGCGCTACGCTCGAGGGTCTCGGCGACCTGCTCCCACCCGCGCACGGGCGGGAAGAAGGGGTTGGCGAGGGTTACGTCTTCCCTGTGGGAGAACAGCGCCTTATAAGGTTCGGGGTTGCCTTTTACGAACTCGGCAGTGGCGAGCTGATAGTGCTCGATCAGTTTGTCAACATCGTCTACGGCGGACATCTTCTAAAGATCACCTCCAGGGTCGGGACGTCCTCCCTTACCTCACCACTCTGCGATCATCCTACGCTATTCACCCGAGTGCGTGGAAGGTGAATTCTACGAACTTCGCCCTGAGGGAGTTCACAGAGTCAATATACTCTTACGAGAAAAAGATGAACCGAGGGGAGAAGGCCGAATTGAGCAGCTACGAGGACTACACGCGCAAATCCGGCAACTACGACAAGACCAGGGAGCCGGTGGGTACCGAGATCTTCGTCGGGTGCTTCGCCCACGCGCCCGTACCGTTGGACCGGACGGTGGTGCTTGATGCCGGCTGCGGCACGGGCAACTACTCCGACGCGCTGCTCGGTTACGTCGGCCGGATCGAGGCGGTGGACATGAACGCCGGCATGCTTGAGGTCGCCGCGCGCAAGCTGGCGTGGGCTGGGGACCGCATCTCTTTTCACTCCTCCAGAATCGAGGAGCTGCCATTCGAGGACGCGACCCTGGACGGGGTGATGATCAACCAGGTGCTCCACCACCTGCCCGACGAGGCCGCCGAAGGGTTCCCCGCCCACCGCCGGGTTTTCCGGGAGTTCGCCCGGGTTCTGAAGCCAGGCGGGATCCTCACGGTCAGCACCTGCTCACAAGAGCAACTGCGCCGCGGCTATTGGCACTACCACCTTATCCCGGAGGCTGCCGACGCCCTCCGAAACCGCTACGTCCCCCTCGACGAGCTGCTGGAAATCCTCGACCACTGCGGCCTCGCCCATCGGGGAAGCTTCGTGCCCACCGACGCCACGGTCCAAGGCGAGTCTTACTTCGACCCCCGCGGTCCCCTCAGCAAGGAGTGGCGCGACGGGGACTCAGTCTGGTCGCTGGTCGCCGAAGACCGCCTGAACCTTGTCCACTCCCGCATCCGGAAGCTTGAAGCGAGGAGAGAGCTGGAGGCCTACGTGGCGCGCAACGACGCCCCGCGCACCCACATCGGCCAGGTAACCGTCGTTTTCGCATCCCGCAGATAGACCAACGCCGAACCCTCGTAAGTTTGCGCACACTTAACGTGGAGTTTACAATCGCTCGACTGCATCTCGGGCGTTGGTTAGTGCCCGCCCAAAGCAGATAGGGAGAGGAATACGAGTGGGTGGAGTATATGCTGCGTTGGCACGCGTGCCTTTTTTCGGGAACGTCCAACAGAGAGGTCTCAAGATCAAACGCCTCGGCGGCGGGCTCACCAACGTCTCTTACAAGGTGACGACGGGCGGCGCGGCTTACGCGCTGCGGCTCGCCGGGGTTGGCACGTCGGAGTATATAGACCGTAAGGCCGAGGAGCACAACGCGCGGGTCGCGGCTGAGGCCGGAGTCAACGCGGACGTAGTCTACTTCGACGCGACTGACGGCACGATGGTGACCCGGTTCGTCGAAGGGGTCTCCATGAACGCCGGGGACGGGTTTGGCCGGGACTCGGGGGCGCCGGTTCGGGCCGCGCGGGCGCTCAAGCGGGTTCACAGTCTCGGGAGGCTTTTCAGGTCCCGCTTCGACGTTTTCGCCGCGATCGACGGTTACCTGGACCTCCTGCGTGGTTGGCGGATGCCGCTGCCCGAGGATTACTACGAGGTGGGGCAGAGGGCAAGGGCGGTGCGCCTGGCGCTGGAGGCCTCTCCCGCTGCCCTTGTGCCCTGCCACAACGACCCGTGGCCTGGAAATCTCCTCGAAGCGGACGGGCCGGACGGGCGCATCTATCTGATCGACTGGGAATACTCCGGCATGAACGATCCGTTGTGGGATCTTGCCGACCTCTCGGTCGAGGCCAGGTTCGGGCCCGAGCAAGACCGCACCATGATGGGGGCCTACTACGGGGCCAGATTATCTCCGGTACTCTACTCGCGGCTGGAGGTCTACAAAGCGATGAGCGACCTGCATTGGTCCGTCTGGGGTATCGTCCAGCACGCGAAGGGCAACCCCGCGGAAGATTTCCGCAGCTACGGACTCGAAAGGCTCGGGCGCTCCAAAGCGCGAATGAGCAGCGCCGATTTCAGCCGGCACCTGAGCGTGGTGCGTACGGGCGGCTCGCATCTCAATTGCCCGTACTCCGACACACCGGCTCTCTATTCACCCAACTTCGCAGAGATCAAAGAAGGCGAAGTTGGCCGGAAATTTCCCGTCTAGATTTTGGTTTCCTACCATGAGGGTTGTTCTGAATATTGAGCACCTAAGAAAGAGAAGCGGCTAACGTTTGCTAACGTCCTGGGGCATAACGCCCCAGCCTCTTCGTGTCTCGGCTCCTCCCAAGCTTTATTCACCCGAGTGCGTGGAAGGTGAATTCTGCGAAGTTCGCTGCTCTATGGCTTTCCGCGGTCGTTGGACTCGATATCATGAACGTGTGTAGGCCGTCGGGGCGAGGTTTGGGGAAGGTGAAGCACAGCATGAGACGCGGCAAGAGGCGGAACCTTCCGACCACCAGGGGTAGATTAGCGTGAAGGTTCTGCACCTGAGGCTGATCCTGAACGCACTGGCGATACTCATCTCCGCCGGGGGCGCTGCGATGCTCGTCCCGGCGGCCTACTCGCTGCTTAAGGCTCCTGACGAGGCCTGGGTCTTCTGGTTGCCCAGCGTGATCGTCCTGGCCCTAGGCGCACTCCTCTACTACCCCACACGCAGACAACCACGCGGCTACGTCTCGAGGCAGAGCATGTTCCTCATGGTGGTCGTGTGCTGGTTGGGTGTTGTGCTCGTTGGCGCCTTACCGTTCATACTCTCGGGCCTCATGGGTCCGGTGGACGCTTTCTTCAACTCCATGGCCGGCTTTACGACTACCGGGGCCGCAACGGTCACTCCGGAAGAGCTCTCACCTGCCTTGTTGCTCTGGCGCAGCCTCAGTCAGTGGATCGGGGGGATAGGCATCATCGTGTTGTTCGTGGCCATCGCGCCGCTGGCGGGATTCGGCGCCACCCAGCTCTACTCGGCCGAGGCTGCGACCCCAGTGCAGGAGCGGATTACCCCGCGCATTCGGGACACGGTTAAGGTGCTGGCCTTCGTCTACGGCGGCCTTACGCTGGGGGGCGTGGTCGTCCTGCACCTGGTCGGGATG
>DATDKO010000203.1:0-5062 GCA_036519935.1 Rubrobacter sp.
GCCCTTCTGGGGGTCGGCGCCGGCATCCGCCGCGGACCGCGCGAGACGCTCGCCCGCCTCGGCTACGGTCCCATCTCCCCGATGCACTTAGGTATCGTCGTGCTGTTTATCGTAGGTGCGTTCGCGCTCTCGGTTGCCACCGACGCCCTGTTCTCGCAGTTGCAGCCTGACCTTTATCGCAGGGTCGGTGAGATCTCACAGACGCTCTTCGACCCGAAAGGTTTGAGCCTGGTCTCAGCGGTACTCTTCGCCTTGCTGATCGGGGTCGGTGCCGGCCTCGGGGAGGAGACGCTGTTCCGCGGCGCCTTGCAGCCGGTCTTGGGGATACCGGTGACTTCCGTCCTTTTCGCCTCGATGCACGTCCAGTACGGTCCATCGCTGCTGCTCGGCTACATCTTCGTGCTCTCCATCGGCCTCGGACTCCTCCGCCGCTACGTCAACACCACGGCGAGCTTCCTGGCGCATGCTGGCTACAACACACTCGGCATCCTGGCCGTCTACTTTTTCGGCCTGTAGAGAACGGCCGCAGGCGGTCGGCCTAAGACCCACATCTCATCAGCAGCCATTCCTTTTCGGCGCCCAGCGTTGGAGCACCGAACGTCTCTACGGTCTCGAATCCGGCCCTTTCGTAGACGCGGATAGCGCGGCGGTTGAAGGCAGCCACGGTCAGGCGGAAAGCCGGAGGTGAGTAGACCTCCAGTGCGAAACGCAGGCCGGCTCGCACGAACTCTTCACCGAGGCCCTTCCCCGTGAGATCCGGCCTCATCCCGAGCCCCAGGTCGAGCGCGGGCTCGACCTCGTAGACCCCGAGCCGCTTTCCGGCCCCGACCTGTGCGTCCTCGCCGAAGCAGAAGTATCCCGTCAGATCTCCGCGTTCGTCGTAGACGGAGTGGTAGGAGAAGCGCGGTTGCAGGAGCGAATCCACGGAGGCGGGATCTCCATCATAGATCGAGTAGGGTTCTTCGTAGCGCCAGCGCGAGATAGCTCGTGCGTCGCTGGGCGTGATCTGCTTCAAGGTGAAGCGCAACGTCGGCTTCTTGGGAGTCTAGGCCGCCAGAGAGTCGGTAACGGGGACGACCGGCGCGGGCTCGAGCGCCGAGGCGATCCGGACCAGCAGCTCGCTGACCTCGACATCCAATCCACTGGCGATGCTCTCCAGTACCCTCGAGGAAGGGTCCTTCTCGCCGCGTTCTATCTCGGCGAGGTATGAGACCGAGACGTGCGCGCCTTCAGCGACCTGCTTTAACGTTAGCCCCCGCTCGTTGCGTTCCGCCCGCAGGGTCTCGCCGATGGTCGAGAGAAGGTCACCTGCATGCCGCTCCGGACTTATCTCTAAAGTCTTCACGCCCTAGATTCTATCGTCCAATTGGCGCTTTGCGCAACCCACCTGCCAACTTCTTGACCAGAAGCACCTCTTCGGAGTCAGCCTCAGGGGTCTCGTAAGGCGTCTCCATGACCACGGGAACTCCTGGCAGACCATCGAAAAACCCTGGCCAGGCGTCGACGGGTATGCACCCCTCCCCCACCTTGCGATGTCCGTCGCGGTGGCTCCCGAGTTCGTTCTTCGCGTCGTTGAGGTGAACCAGCGCGACCGCGTCTCCCACAGCGTCCACGAGATCTTCAGCGACCATTCTCCCTCCGCTTTCCGCCGACAGGTCGTAGCCGGCCACGAAAGCGTGGGCCGTGTCAACGCAGACCCTCACCCCGCCGCGCTGCGCGACCTCCCCGAGATCCTCGAACGTCGAGCAGAGCTGGGTACCGGCCCCGACGGAGTTCTCGACCACAGGTTCGGCCACGGCTCCTGCGGCTCCGTCGAGTCCGGCGGCCCGCTCCCTAGCACGCCCCAGACCTTCCACGAGGCGCTCCATGCCCTTCTCCTCGCCGTCTCCCCCGTGGCTGCCAGCGTGCACGACGACCAGGTCGACCCCGAGCGCGCCTGCGGCGGCCAGCTCATGGGCCAGGGCCAGCACCGAAAGTTCCCGCTGCTCCTCGCTCGTGGAGGCAAGGTTTATGAGGTACTTCGCGTGCGCGACGACCGGCGAGATACCCATCTCTAGGCTTCCCTCGACGAAGGTATCGGCGTCCTGGCGTCGCCTGGGGTCAGCCCAGGCTTGCGGGTTGGAGACGAAGATCTGGATAGTCTCGCACCCGAGCTCGCGCGCAGCCCAGAGGGTCTTGGCGAGCCCGCCGGAGGTCGGAAGGTGCCGTCCTATTCTGTTCGTCCTCTTTGGCATGGCGGGGATTCTACCGTCCTGCGGCGACCCTCGCTAGGAGAGATATAATCTCGTAAGACCATCAGGATGATCGGAAGGAGCCAACCGCATGGCGGTCGAAGGCAAGGTAGCGAAGATTCTGGGAAACAATGAGATCGTCATAAACCGCGGAAGAAGAGAGGGCGTCCGTCAGGGCATGCTCTTCGAGATCTTCGCTCCCGAGGGCGAGGAGGTCTGGGACCCCGATACGGGCGAGACGCTCGGCACTGTCGAGGACGTAAAGGCGAAGGCCGAGGTTACAGAGGTCAAGGACAGGCTCGCCGTTGCCCGTCTACAGAACGTCCAGGATACGCCGTTCGGGGCCCTCAACATCGGGGAGATGCAGGAGAACCTGCAGCGTATGTTCGGGCAGATGTTCGGCGAAGGCGTCCAGATCCGCGGCTTCGACGCTACTTCGGGCGACGATCCCGACCTCGAGTCAATGGTCGGCGGCCCCCTGAAGGACCTATCACAGGTACAGGTCGGGGACGCCGTGCGCGAGATCAAACGCCGCTAGACCCAACGTAAGTACCCGGCATTGCACGAGCCCTCCCGCCTACCGGTCACGTTCGGCCTCATAGCCACCTGTGTGGCCGTGTACATCGCCGTCGCGCTCGCGGGCCAGGGCTACGGTTACCCGCTGAACTTCGGGCTGGTGACACAGCCCCCCGAGGTGCTCGCGCAGGGCGCCCTCGTGCCCGCCGCCGTCGCCGATGGCAGAGTGTGGCTGTTGCTCTCGAGCATGTTCCTGCACTCGGGGTTCATCCACCTGGCGCTGAACATGCTCTCTCTGTACTTCCTCGGCTCGTTCGTCGAGCAGGCGTTCGGGCGAAGCCGGTTCCTCGCGCTCTACCTGTCGAGTGGGATCGCCGGGGGCATCGCCTACCTCTACTTCGGCGCCTTCGACAGGCCCGCAGTAGGAGCTTCTGGCGCGATCTTCGGGCTCCTTGGAGGCGTGCTCGGTTACTCTGTGCGCCGCGGCACCTTCTCCTGGCAGAATCCCCTGATCCGCCAGCTCCTGATCCTGACCGCCCTGAACCTTTCCTTCGGATTCTCCGTCCCCAATATCAGCAACACGGCGCATATCGGCGGTCTCGTCGGCGGAGCCGCATTCGGATGGCTCACGGCGCCCACCGTCTACTCCAGCAAGACGCTCCGCGCCGCGACACCGACCGTCATCGTGTTCGGCGCGGAACTGATCCTGCTCGCCCTCTGGCTAATCTGGTAGCTAGTCAGCACGCCGGGCGGCGTGCTGACTAGCTGAAATTCTCGAGTGCTATCAGCCCTGCGGCGGTGATGACGAGCGTGGCCACGAACAGGATGCCGGCCAACCGGTTGGTATCCTCGGCCTGGGCCTCGGGGAGCAGGTGTGCGGCGCCGATGTATGCGAGCACCCCCCCTGCAGCACCGGTCAGGAGACCGAGAGTGCCTTCTCCTGGCGCAGGGATGGCCACGGTCAACGCCGCTGCGGCCGGTATCGCCAGCCCGAGCAAGACTGCGGTCCTCATGACTCCTGCCCTTCCGACACGCGCCGCGATCAGGACGGCGGCGAGGGAGATCCCAACGGGTATCTGGTGAACTAGGACCCCGAGCCCTACGAGCCAGGAGGTGACGGCTCCAGCCTTGGCCCCGACGCCGAGAACGAATCCGTCGGCGAGGTTATGGATGGCCAATCCTAGGACGAAAGGCCCGAGCGCGTGTTTGTGGACGTGCTCGTCGGGCAAGTGGTGCGTGTGGGCCCTGGTGAACGCCTCGGTCATGAACAAGAGGGCGAACCCTCCAACGAACCCGGCGACCGCGGCCTCTCCACCGATTTCGAGACCCTCGGGAAAGAGGTCGACGAAAGCGAGCGCGAGCAGTATCCCCGCGGCGAAGGAGGCGGCGTAAGACCGGCCCCTGGCTCCCAACTCTCCACCGAGTAGAGCGAGAAGGCTCGCCGCCGAAAAGCCAGCAGCGGCCACCAAAGCCATCAGGATCGCGTTCACAGCAGCCACCCGCTGCCAACCGTGGCACCGATCAACCCTACCTTGAGTCCCCCTACCTGCAGTCGGAGCACGTCCCGTAGACCTCCAGGCTGTGCGCACGGACATCTGCAAGATAGCAGGGGGATTCTTGCGCGTCAAAGCAGCCAGGTTGGTATATTGCGGGTCGGCTGTCAAGTTCTGCGAAATCTTTGTAAACTCTCTCGAACTCGTGGCTTCCGGAAATCACAAGCGGCTGGCGCTATTTGCCCGCTTCCGCTCCATTCTGAGCGGTCGCGACTGGGTCTACCTTTCCGGTTTGCTGGTTCCTCTGATGGTCTACAATTTGGTGTTGAAGGGAATCCGGATAGCCTCCCAGGAAGAACTTCCGGGGGGGTTAGGCGTCTTCGCCTTGATGCGTTCGGACCTGCTCTTCAACCTGGGGTACGTGTTCCTCTGGATCGGGCTATTCGCCCTGACGAGGCAGAGTCGTCTCCGCTGGCCCGTGGTAGTCCTCTTCCATACGGTCACGATCCTCGTCATCGCGACCACGACCTCGGCCCACGGATACTTCCAGGAGACAGGCTCGACGCTCAGCCTCAGCGTTATCACGTACTCACTCCGCTCTCTGGGAGAGATCACAGACATAATCGGCAGCGTGACATCGCTGGCTGTCTGGGCCTGGGTTCTGGTCATCCTCGGCTATATAGTGCTTGGTCCCTGGATAATAGCGACGCTCGTCTGCGGAAAGCGTGGGGAGCGTGGATCCTTCGGCTCTCCGTCCACATCCAGGCTATTCGCCCTCGGGGCATTCACTACGTCGTTAGGGTTCATCTTTCTCTCGCTACC
>DATDKO010000204.1:0-2777 GCA_036519935.1 Rubrobacter sp.
ACGCTATATACACGACCCCCTGCCGGGAGTATGATGCGTTTGTGACATTGGAATGGATCTCGCGTGACGAGCGAGGGGTAGGGGCAGCGAATATGGTCGACCAACGACGCTTCGACACAGTAGCCCACACTCCTAGTTGGAGTGGATGGTCCGCTCCAATAGGCATACGACCTTCTCGTGAGATATCCGCAAAACACAGACGCTCTATAGGCATGTTAGCCACTGTAGAAATGGTGTCGAGCGAGGAGGCCATGGGTGCTGCTTCGACCCTTATCCGGTGGGGCGGTGCTGCTGCAATATTGGGGGCTTGTCCACCACGGTCGTTTCTGAGCTTCTCCCGCCCCTGACTTCACCCAACGAAGGGGAATAGCACCTCTTGTGCCCCAGCTTGCTTCGTGCCTATCGTTACACTGGGCGGAAGCACACGACAGAGGGAGAGGAGCGACGGATGCTTTACGCCGACCGCGGCTACTGGATAGCCCACCTCCGCAGCAGCACGAAGGAAGCCCTCGGGCGAGCGTCCAGGAGTGGGAGTAGTGATGACCAAGCGAAGGAGGAACATAGCGGCGCTCCTGAGCACGTCGGCACTACTAGTGCTGGACGCGGCATGCCCGCTGTACGTCCTGGGCGGCTCCGGAGAGAGACGTGAGGCGAGAGGGAGGGAGCGGCATGCCCCCGGAAGCGAGGGGCGAGACCAGCGAGGCCGAAGAAGTCCTTTCGTATTGGTTCCCCGAAGACCTAGCTGACGCCGATATGGAGACGATGCGGCGTCACGGGAAGCGGTGGATGGCCGGAGGTCCCGAGGTCGATAGGGAGATAACCGAACGATTCGGCGAGCTAGTAGAGCGGGCCAGAGGCGGAGAGCTAGACCATTGGGCAGATACGCCGCGAGGACGCCTGGCGCTCATCATCGTCTTGGACCAGTTCTCCCGCAACATCTACCGTGGTTCGCCCCTCTCCTATTCACAGGATGAGAAGGCCCTCAAGCTAGCCTTCGAAGGCATCGACTTGGGGATAGATCGTGAACTGAAGCCCGTGGAGCGAACTTCTTCTGGCTGCCGCTGGGTCACTCGGAGGACCTTGCCCTCCACGAGCGCAGCGTTGAGCACGCCGAGGAGGAAGCGGCCAACGCCCCTCTCCACCTGAGGGCAATGGCTGAGTTCGGGGTCTCTCAGGCCAGGGCTGCTCGCAGCGTCATAGCGCGCTTTGGGCGCCACCCTCACCGCAACGAGATACTCGGCCGCACCTCCACGCCGGAGGAACTCGAGTACCTGAGGACTGAGACGCCGCCGCACCTGCGACAGCCTCCTTCCTCCTAAGGGCTTAGGAGGGCTTTATTCACCTGAGTGCGTAGAAGTAGCCAGCTTGTTGAAAAAGTCGTTGTCGGACCGGTCGGTAGTCCGAAACACCCAAGAACCCAGGCCAAAACACTACAAAACCGTGGATTTAAACCCCTGAATAGGGGTCAGAAAAGGGCGCGCGGGAGTTTTTCAGCAGGCTGACCCCTTCCACGCACTAGTGCACAATCAGGCGACCTCTTGTGGAATGGATAGATGCTCGTAGTGCGGACAACTGAAGACCCCGCAGACTCTGTCGGCGAGCTCATAAGCGCCAAGTAATCTCTCGGGCTCAACTACCTTGCGTTTGCCGTGGATCCACTTGGGCTCTATAGCATTGAGCCAAGGGCTCTTGGTGGGCAACAGGCACGCTACTATCCGAACCCCATGGCCGCTTGCTTTGACCTGGCGGTTGTGGGATGCGATCCAGTTACGCACCTCTCGGCTCTTGTGCCAGCTTGCGTTGTCCCAGATCAAGAGCAGGGCCTTCTTGCCTCGCGCCTTGAGCCTGTGGCAGCACCACTCAAGAAACCGCGTGGTTATGGAGCTTACGGGTCGGCCGTCTACGAACCTTATCCAAGTCTCTGCAAGTTCCGGCAGGTACAGCCCGTAGCAGGAGAGGGCTTTGGGGTCGGGATCGTCTTTTCTCGGCTCTTTCTGGAGGAGGTGCACCGGGTGGCCCGCCTCGGCCCAGGAGTGCAAGCTCGGCCTCTCAAAGCGAGAAAACCAACTCTCATCCTCGAAGCCCAATACCCACTCCGGATGGCTCCGGGCGAGCCGGATCAGCCGATCTCGATCCCCTTTTTTCTCTCGTATTCGGGATCGGGGCTCTCTATCCAGCGTTTGGCCCGCTTCCAGCGCACCCCAAGCCTTGCCAGTGTCGCCCGGATGGTCTGGCCACTGACCTCTCTTTCGGTTAGGCCTTCCTCAAAGCTCACTTCGGCAGCCATCGCAAGCGTCCAGAAGGTGCTCTGTTTGCCAAACTTGCTCGGGGGCTGGTGGAGCATCTGCCGTAGGGACTCGGCCCTGCCTTCGTCGAAGGCGGCGTGGACCTCTTTGGGACGCGAGGAGCCGGCTACGAGAGCAGCAAGTGCCTTCTCGTTGAAATCGTGGATGGCATTGCGCACCGTCTGGGAGCCACACCCGAGATTTTGGGCTATCCGAGGCGGATGTTCTCTGCGGGCGCTGGCTAAAAGGATCTGGCAGCGACGCAGGACGAAGGCATCTGAGGAGCGCAACCCGCCTTCCAGCTCTTGGCGCTCCTGCTTTGAAAGCGTACGAACGAAGATCGGAGGTTTCATGAGCACTACTGTAACTCATCACTCACAATCTGTTCTGAAAGTGCACTAGGGGCTCAACCCCCCGGTGGACCTCCGACTTGCGCACTTAGCTCTCGAAGGCGTGCCGGACCATTTGCCTGTCCGAGTCGCGCACCTCACG
>DATDKO010000205.1:0-2617 GCA_036519935.1 Rubrobacter sp.
GTCCGGCCGTCCTGACGTGGATGTGTGTACAAGCCGTTTTGAGGGATCGCAGCATCCCGTTAGGCCCCACGTCCGCCGAGGAGGTGATCCTCGGCTACAAAGGCGTTTGAGGCGGCTTTGAGGACCTGTAGTCGTTGCGGCTCAACTGCGTAGAAGGCAACGGCGCTAGTCTTGCCGGAAGAACCTCGCGCAATACCGCCCGCACCACCCGATAGGACGTACTTATGGTCCTTCCTCACCGCATCGTTGCCAATCTACAATTACTCCCGAGCTTAGGTTCCGCTCTGTGCTAACGGAGGATGGCGCTCGACGGATAGGGCTCGACGGATAGAATTGGGCCAAAGGAGAAATAACATGATGAGACGTTGGGAAAACGATGGACTGGATCCGGTCGGACCTAGAGACCATGCGCGCGGGCCGATGGACGCCCCGGTGACGCTGGTGAAGTATGGCGACTACGAATGTCCCTATTGCGCAGAGGCCCACCCCGTACTCAAGGTGTTGCAGGAGAGGATAGGTGAGCAGGTGCGCTTCGTCTTCAGGCACTTCCCGCTCGACTCGGTGCACCCCCGTGCCCGCCGTGCCGCTCAGGCTGCAGAGGCGGCTGCCTCTCAGGGGCGCTTCTGGGAGATGCACGACCTCCTTTACGAGCGTCAGGACGTACTCGGCGAAGAAGACCTGATGCGCTACGCAGCCGAGCTCGGGCTCGATCTGCGGCGGTTCGAGGAGGATCTGGCGAACGACAACCACGCCTGGCGCATTGAGGAGGATCGCCTCGGCGGGGATCGCGCGGGGGTCAGGGGAACGCCGGCTCTCTTCGTAAACGGCGTCAGGTATACAGGTACATTAGACCTCGATGGGCTGCTAGCGGTCGTCGAGGAGGCCGCCAGCAGCTCCGGCGCGTCACTCGGCGAAGGGGGTGTGGCTGAGAGAACTGGCCCACTGGCGCACTTGCTAGACGAGGTTTGCTCCGAGAGGCGCGGGGTGAACAACAGGACGCTCAGAAGGGTTGTAAACCTAGCGGTGGAGATCGCTCGCGAGGGGAGGGAAGGACGCAAGATCGGCACGCTCTTCGTGGTGGGTGACTCAGAGGCAGTCCTCGAGCACTCTAGACCCATGATCCTCGATCCGTTGTACGGCCACCCCCATGAGAGCAAGCGCATAGAAGACCCGAACCTGCACGAGGTGCTCAAAGAGCTCGCCCAGCTGGACGGGGCTTTCGTGGTATCGGACGAGGGTGTGGTTCTCTCGGCGGCTCGCTACATCGATGCGCTCTCGAACCACCTAGAGTTGCCACTGGGGCTCGGCAGCCGCCACGTTGCTGCAGCCTCCGTATCGAGCCGAACGGACGCCGTGTCGGTGGCGGTCTCTGAGAGCTCGACAGTGAGGATGTTCGACGACGGAGAGCTCGTCGCGGAGATCGTCCCGGAGCTCTGGATAATGGGTGGGTATGGTTCGTACCTTGATGGCTCGAATATGGGTCGCTAAACCAGAAGGACCACTCTATAAGAATCACGTCAACACTGCATCGCTTCCAGGCAGTACAACACGTGCGAGCTGCGCTTCAGTGCCCGACCGGGTGAAGGAGCCCCGAGATGGAGCTGATGCTAAGGCTGCCTACCATAACCCTAACCGTTGTCTCACCAACGCTGACCTGTATTGTTTCTTTCCGCCGCAACCCCCTCCTTAGGCGCGGCGGAAAGGGTTGGCCCGATTATCATCGAACATCGCGAGCAACAGTGTTTGGGAGCGATTGGATTAATCTACCATTCGCCTTCCCGAGTAGGCCGTACCAAATGTGGTGTATGACCCCCAGCACGCCCCCACAACATCCGTTCCGCTAAATCCGCCGGCACCGAGGGGATGGCAAGCGGTCCCGGCTCGCGTATAAACAGGAAGTAAGCAACCTAAACAGGCCTGCCAAGGGGCCGAGAACGACCACAGAAAGGAGTAACCATGAAGAAGAAGGAGCTCATCGAGAGGATCGCCAAGGAGGCCGGTGCGCCCAAGAGCGAGGCCCAGAAGCACTTCGAGGCCTTCGAGGAGGTGGTGACCGAGGCGCTCAAGAGTGGCGAGGAGGTCCAGATCACGGGCTTCGGGAAGTTCTCCGTCAAGGAGCGGAAGGCCAGGGAGGGCAGGAATCCCCAGACCGGGCAGAAGATGAAGATCGCGGCTTCGAAGGTTCCTTCCTTCAGCGCGGGCAACGCCCTCAAGGAGGCGGTCTAGGGGTTTTCTTGACCGAGGCGATGATACCGGGACCTTGCCAGGTGCGAATCAACACGGAGAGCGCTTGCCCCCGACACGCAGAGGTGGAGATCTTGGGTGTAGCCTTCTGCGGACCGTGTGCCCGCGAGCAAGAGATCTACTTCGCCATCGGCGAGCTTACGCACGAGGAGGATACGGAGGGCCTCCGCGGCAAGGCGCTAGCCGAGGCGCTGAAGAGGATGCGGCGGGAGCACGCTAGTGTAAAGGAAACCATGGCAGCGGA
The DNA here is from genome assembly GCA_036519935.1 of Rubrobacter sp. GTDB lineage: Bacteria > Actinomycetota > Rubrobacteria > Rubrobacterales > Rubrobacteraceae > Rubrobacter_D. The sequence continues at coordinate 2,489 of DATDKO010000205.1, forward strand.
GTTGCATCACGGGCTCGCACACGCCCGCGAGACCGAGCCTCTCGCACTTGCGAACAGCTAACTTCACCGTTTCTTTCAGCTGCAACCCCTACCTTAGGGGCGACGGAATGTGAGGGGAGGGTGTAGGAG
>DATDKO010000206.1:0-3530 GCA_036519935.1 Rubrobacter sp.
GCCGGGCGACATCGCGCAGCTTTCGGTCAGCGTGATGCCAGCATTGTTCTCCACGTCGAGCAATCTCCAGAGGGTGCGCTTCTCTGTGTGCTCTGGGCAGGCAGGATATCCTGGGGCCGGGCGGATTCCGCTGTACTCCTCCCGTATCAGGGCCTCGTTGTCCAGAGCCTCGTCCGCCGCGTAGCCCCAGAACTCCGTACGGACCCGCCGGTGCATGAGCTCGGCGAAGGCCTCGGCGAGCCTATCGGCGAGCGCCTTAGCCATAATAGCGTTGTAGTCGTCGTTGTCTTCCTCGAAGCGCCGCGCGGCCTCGTCAGCACCGAGCCCTGTGGTCACGGCGAAGATCCCTACGTGGTCTTCGAGACCCGTGCTCCTGGGGGCGACGAAGTCAGCGAGGGAGCGGTTCGGACGGCCAGGCGGCTTCTGTTTCTGCTGGCGCAGGAAGTCGAGGGTGGCGAGCACCTCTTCACGCGATTCGTCGGTGTAGATCTCTATCGAGTCATCTTCCAGAGCGTTCGCGGGAAAGAGGCCGAAGACGGCGCGGGCCGTGAGCCACTTCTCGGCTATGATGCGGTCGAGCAAACCCTGCGCGTCAGCGAAGAGCTTTCTGGCCTCCAGGCCTTTCTCGGGGTCATCGAAGATCCTGGGATAGCTGCCCTTGAGTTGCCAGGAGTGGAAGAAAGGCGTCCAGTCTATGTAGGGCCTTATCTCCTGCAGTTCGTAGTCGTCGAACGTCTGTACGCCTAGAACGTTGGGCTTCGGCGGGGTATAGCCTTCCCAGTCGATCTTCGTGCGGTTGGCGCGCGCGCTCTCCAGCGTCGCGAGCCTGGTCTTCGAGCGGCGTCCTTCGTGCTTGCGCCGGACCCGCTCGTAGGCGGCGGCGATCTGCTCGGCGTAGCCGGCCTTGCGGTCGTCGCTCACCAGGTTCTGGACCACCCCGACGGCGCGCGAGGCGTCCTTCACGTGGATCACGGGCTGCTCGTAGCCAGGCGCGATCTTGACTGCCGTGTGCGTCTGGGAGGTCGTAGCCCCGCCGATGAGCAGCGGTATGTCGAAGCCTTCGCGTTGCATCTCTTTAGCATTGTGGACCATCTCGTCCAGAGAGGGCGTTATGAGGCCGGAGAGCCCGATGGCGTCAGCGCGCTTGTCCCTGGCGGTCTGAAGGATCTTCGCCGAAGGAACCATTACACCGAGGTCTATGACCTCGAAGTTGTTACACTGCAGCACGACCCCGACGATGTTCTTCCCGATGTCGTGTACATCGCCCTTGACGGTAGCCATCACCACCGTCCCGTTCGGCTTGCGGGTCTCGCCCCCGTTCTCCTCGATAAAGGGGATGAGGTAGGCGACGGCCTTCTTCATCACGCGGGCGCTCTTCACGACCTGCGGCAGGAACATTCTGCCAGATCCGAACAGGTCCCCGACGACGTTCATCCCGTCCATAAGCGGGCCTTCGATCACCTCGAGCGGACGCCCGGCCTGGAGGCGCGCCTCCTCCGTGTCCTCCTCGACGAACTCGGCTATGCCCTTGACCAGCGCGTGCTCGAGCCTCTTCTCGACAGGCCAGCCCCTCCATTCCCGGTCCTTCCCGTCCGTTACCGAGTCGCCGCGGTCGCGGTACCTCTCCGCCAGGGCAAGCAGGCGTTCGGTAGAGTCGGGGCGGCGGTTCAGGACAACGTCCTCGACGGCCTCGCGCAGGTCTTCGTCTATCTCGTCGTAGACGGCGAGCTGGCCCGCGTTCACTATGCCCATCGTCAGGCCTGCCTTTATGGCGTGGTAAAGGAAGACCGCGTGGATAGCCTCCCGCACCGGGTCGTTGCCCCTGAACGAGAATGAGACGTTCGAGATGCCGCCCGAGGTCTTGGCGTGGGGGAGGGTAGAGGAGATCTCACGCACCGCCTCGATAAAGTCAACACCGTAATTGTCGTGCTCCTCGATGCCGGTGGCAATGGCGAAGACGTTGGGGTCGAATATTATGTCCTCGGGCGGAAAACCGACCTCCTCTGTGAGGACATGGTAGGCGCGTTTGCATATCTCGACCTTCCGCTCCTTTGTGTCGGCCTGGCCTCTTTCGTCGAAGGCCATCACGATCGCCGCAGCACCGTACCGTTTTAGTAATCGCGCCTGCCTGACGAACCCCTCCCGGCCCTCCTTCAGGCTTATGGAGTTGACCACAGCCTTGCCTTGCACCCGTTTCAGGCCGGCCTCGATGATCGACCATCTGGACGAGTCGATCATGACGGGCACCCGCGAGATGTCGGGTTCTGAGGCCACGAGGTCTAGGAAACGGACCATCGCCTCCTCGCCTTCGAGCATCCCCTCGTCCATGTTGACGTCTATGACCTGTGCGCCGTTCTCGACCTGCTGGCGCGCCACTTCGAGTGCAGTCTCGTAGTCTTCGTTCGATACGAGCTCCTTGAACCGCGCCGAACCCGTGACGTTGGTCCGCTCGCCGACATTCACGAACAGCGAGTCGGGCCCGATGTTGCACGGTTCGAGACCCGAGAGCCTGAGCCTTTTGGGGATCTCCGGTATCTCGCGCGGCGAGTGGCCCGAGACCGCTTCGGCTATGGCCCTCAAGTGATCCGGCGTCGTCCCGCAGCAGCCGCCGACGACGTTAAGCCAGCCAGCTTCAGCCCACTCCCTGATCTCGGCCGCCATCATCTCTGGCGTCTCTTCGTACTCCCCGAACTCGTTGGGCAGTCCTGCGTTCGGGTAGGCGCTGACTGGGACGTCGGAGATCCTTGAGAGCTCCTCGATGTACTGCCTCAGCTCTTTCGACCCGAGCGCGCAGTTCAGCCCCACGCTTATGGGGTTCGCGTGGCGGACGGAGTTCCAGAAAGCCTCGGTCACCTGCCCCGAGAGCGTGCGTCCGCTCGCGTCCGTGATCGTGCCCGAGATCATTATGGGCACGTCGAGACCCTGCTCTTCGAGGTAAGACGTGATCCCGAAGATGGCGGCCCTGGCGTTCAACGTGTCGAAGACGGTCTCTACGAGCAGCAGGTCAACCCCGCCCTCCACGAGCCCCCGTGTGGCTTCTGAGTAGGACCAGGCGAGCTCGTCGAAGGTGATGTTCCTGAAGCCAGGATCGTTGACGTCCGGCGAGAGCGAGGCCGTGCGGTTCGTCGGCCCGAGGGCGCCTGCCACAAAGCGCGGTCTCTCGGACGTCTTCTCCGTGAAGGCGTGTGCGGTCTCGCGGGCCACACGGGCTGCCTCGTAGTTTAGTTCGTAGGCCAGGTACTCCAGCTGGTAATCCGCCTGGGCGATGGAGGTCGAGCTGAAGGTGTTCGTCTCGATGATGTCCGATCCTGCGTCCATCGCGGCCTCGTGGATGTCGCTGATTATCCCTGGCTGGGTGATCGAGAGCAGGTCGTTGTTGCCTTTTAGTTCTCCTGGATGATCGGCGAAGCGTTTTCCCCGGTAATCTTTCTCGGAGAGCCCGTAGGATTGGATCATAGTCCCCATGGCACAGTCGAGCAGCACAATGCGCTGCTCTAGCAGTGCACGGAACTCGCACAACCTGGCCTGCC
>DATDKO010000207.1:0-2586 GCA_036519935.1 Rubrobacter sp.
CCGGCTCCAGGCCTTCGCCTGCACGAGCTCCATCGGTCCAGGCGCCACCAACATGGTTACAGGGGCCGCCCTCGCCACGATAAACCGTCTGCCCGTGCTGCTCCTTCCAGGAGATGTCTTCGCCTCGCGCGGACCCGACCCCGTTCTACAGCAACTCGAGACCGCCCACGACGGAACCCTCTCCGTCAACGACTGTTTCAGGCCGGTATCTCGGTACTGGGATAGGGTAGTGCGTCCCGAACAGGTGATTCCGGCCGCCCTGGCCGCGATGCGCGTGCTCACGAACCAGGCCGAGACGGGGGCCGTTACCCTAGCGCTCCCGCAGGATGTGCAGACAGAGGCCTTCGACTATCCCGAAGCGTTCTTCGAAAAGCGGATCTGGCACGTAGGGCGCCCCTTACCCGATGCCGGCGCGATGGAACGTGCAGCAGCCATGATCCGTGCTTCCCGCCGGCCCATGATCGTGGCCGGCGGGGGCGTCATCTACTCGGAGGCGACAGAGGTCCTGCGGCGCCTGTGTGAACGCACGGGCATCCCCGTCGGCGAGACACAGGCAGGCAAGGACTCCCTTCCATACGACCACCCTGGCGCCCTTGGCGCCGTCGGCGCGACGGGTACCTTCGCAGCCAACCGCGCGGCCCGCGAGGCCGACCTCGTCATCGGCGTAGGCACCCGCTGGTCCGACTTCACAACGGCCTCCAAGACAGCGTTCCAGAATCCCGAGGCACGCTTCGTCAACATAAACATCGCCGACTTCGACGCCAGCAAACATGCCGGCCTCCCCCTCGTCGGTGATGCCCGGTCCACGCTCCAGGCGTTGGACGATGCGGTTATGGGCTATGAGGTGGAGCGCGGCTACAGGGAGCAGAGCAAGACGGCGAACCGGGAGTGGGACAGGGAAGTCGAAAGGTTGTACTCCCTGGGTCACGAGCCACTGCCGGCCCAGAGCGAGGTCATAGGGGCTGTTAACTCGGTTTCCGATCCCGAGGACATTGTAGTCTGCGCGGCGGGTTCCATGCCGGGGGATCTGCACAAGCTCTGGAGGACTCGCGACCCGAAGGGATACCACGTCGAGTACGGCTACTCGTGCATGGGGTATGAGATCTCCGGCGGCCTCGGCGTCAAGATGGCCGCCACCGAGCGCGAGGTCTACGTCATGTGCGGCGACGGTTCGTACCTGATGATGAACGCCGAGATAGTCACGTCGATCCAGGAAGGCTACAAGCTCACCATCGTCCTTGTGGACAACTCCGGGTTCTCCTCCATCGGCGCTCTCTCTCGCTCCGTCGGCTCTGACGGCTTCGGGACCCACTACCGGTTTCGCAAGAACGATTCCATCGGCCTCGACTCCGAGGAAGAGCCAGGCGACGTTCTGCCTGTGGACCTCGCCACCAACGCCCAGAGTCTGGGAGCCCACGTGATCCGGACACAGAATATCGAAGATCTCGAGAAAGCCCTAGGAGACGCAAAAGATGTGGACAGGACGGTCGTGATCCACATCCCCGTGGACCGCTACGAGGGCGTACCTGACTACGATTCATTCTGGGACGTGCCTGTCGCCGAGGTCTCGGAGATGGAGTCCGTGGCCGCTGCTCGCGAAGAGTACGCGACGAACACGGAGTCGGAACGCCGATATTTATAGAGAGGAGCTTCGGAGAGTGCCAGACTTGCTCGTAAGCAGCAATCGTGAGCCGGCCCCCGACGGCGTCGTCGCAAAGGTCACGCCCAGGTCCGCGGGCTGGGAGTACGTCGGTTTCGAGGTGCTGCGGCTGGAACCAGGCCGAAGTACGAGCCGGCATACAGGAGGTGAGGAAGTCTGCCTAGTCCCGCTCTCCGGAACGTGTAAGGTATCCGCTGGTGATGAGGAGTGGACGGAGATCGGGGGCCGCCAGAGCGTGTTCGACGGCGCTCCCTATGCACTCTACCTGCCGCCAGGCACGGACTACCGGATAGAAGCCGTGACGGATCTGGAGATCGCCGTAGCTTCTGCGCCGGCGGAGCGGGGGTCGGATCCAATGCTGGTCAGGCCCGAGGATATCGAGGTCGAGGTACGCGGCGCTGGCAACATGGAGCGGGAGATACGTCCGATCCTGATGGAGGACCGACCGGCGGAGAGGCTTCTGGTGGTCGAGGTACTGACCCCGAACGGCCACTGGTCGAGCTATCCGCCGCACAAGCACGACGAGGACGATCCCCCGCGCGAGCGGTACCTTGAGGAGACCTACTATCACAGGCTCCGGCCGGAGAAGGGTTTCGCGCTGCAGAGGGTCTATACCGAAGACGGCTCGCTCGACGCGACCTTGACGTTCCACGACGGTGACGTGGTGCTGGTGCCGAAGGGTTACCACGTGGTCTCTGCGCCGCCGGGCTACGACCTCTACTACCTCAACGTCATGGCAGGGCCCGTACGTGAGTGGAGGATAAAGAACCATCCCGACCACGAGTGGCTGCTCGGGTAGAGAAGGGAGAGACAGGAACACGAACCGAAGAAGGTGGAGCGGACGCCCTGACCCCGCGTTCGAGTCGCCATCCGGCGAAACCCTTTGGGCACGGGACTCGTATACTCTCTTTGTCATGGTGACGAGC
>DATDKO010000208.1:0-10244 GCA_036519935.1 Rubrobacter sp.
ACGACCCGAAAACCTCCATGACGGCGCATGCCGTGCACCACTCCAGTAGCATTCGCTCGCCGATACGCACCTCCAGCACGTCGTCCCCGCAGGCGGCATGTACCAGGCTGAAAACGGCGAAAGAGAGCTCACCTTCACCTGGAATCTCGGCCTCCACAGGGTGGACCGGTTCTACGTCGTAGCGCACCATGCTATCAGTATCGGCCACTCTACGGCCTGACCTTAGCGACCGGCCGGTGACTATCCGTTGTTCGGGACTGGGACGCCCAGGTGCCCGTAGGCCCTCTGGGTGGCCACCCGGCCCCGGGGGGTGCGTTGGATCAGGCCGCTCTGCAGCAGGTAGGGCTCGTAGACATCCTCGACAGTATCGCGCGCCTCGCCGAGGGCCACGGAGATCGTACCTATACCGACTGGCCCGCCGTCGAACTTGTCTATGACGAGCCCGAGATAATCTCGGTCGGCCCTGTCGAGGCCGAGGTGGTCGACGCCCTGCATGTCGAGAGCGGCGTTTGCCGTCTCCTCGTCTATCTTCCCGTCTCCAACGACCTGGGCATAGTCGCGCACCCGCTTGAGGAGCCGGTTGACTATGCGGGGCGTCCCGCGGCTGCGCCGCGCGAGCTGCCTGGCGCCGCCTTCAGTGATAGGGACGCCGAGTATCTTCGCGTTGCGAACCACTATCTTCTCTAGGTCCTCGGGCGCGTAGTATTCGAGCCTCTCCGCGACACCGAAGCGGTCGAGCAGAGGTTTTGTTAGCAGGCCCTTCCTGGTGGTCGCGCCAACCAGCGTAAAGCGCGGCAGGTCCATCCTGATCGTGCGCGCCGAAGGCCCTTGGCCGAGGACAATGTCCATCGCGAAGTCCTCCATTGCAGGGTAGAGGACCTCTTCGATCTGCCTGTTAAGGCGGTGGATCTCGTCTATGAAAAGAAAGTCACGTTCTTCCAGCGCGGTCAGGATCGCCGCCATGTCTCCGGCCCGCTCCAGGGTGGGCCCGCTCGTGGGCCTGAGCCCGACCCCCATCTCTTCGGCGAGGATGCGGCAGAGGGTGGTCTTACCCAGTCCGGGAGGGCCATCCAGCAGTATGTGGTCCAGGGCCTCATCGCGCTGCTTGGCAGCCTGTACGAAGATCCTGAGGTTCTGCTTGAGCGCCTCCTGCCCGACGAACTCGTCGAACGAGCTCGGCCTGAGCGAAGGCTCGTCGTCCTCGGCGTAGGCCTCGGGGTCGAGCGGATGCTCACCGAAACCCGCAGCCCCCGTGATGTCGTCCTCAGGCGGCTCCTCAGTCTCTCTCCCGCCCCGCATGGTAAAGTCGTCCATCTCCTCCGCGCTCAACGCCTGCTCCCTATCCGCCGTAACGCCTCCTTTATGTACTTCTCCACGGAATCCTGCGGCGGCACGTCGTTGAGGGCCTTCTCTGCCTCCTCGAGCCTGTAACCGAGCGCCGTTAGCGCGTCCCGCGCCTCTATGTACGGCCCCCCCCCACCGCCGCCTGCGACGACCGGCTCCGGGCCGATGGCGGCAAGGCTCTTGCCCTTGAGCTCGAGCACGAGTCGTTCAGCCGTCTTCTTCCCGAGCCCTGGCACGGATGCGAACTTGATCACATCCCCCCTGGCAACCGTCTCGGAGATCTCCGGCGGGGTCATCGAGGAGAGTACGGAGAGGGCCAGCTTGGGCCCGACCTTGCTCACGGCGGTCAGCGCGTCGAACGCGGCCCGCTCCTCACGCTCCGCAAACCCGAAAAGGAGCAGCGCGTCCTCGCGCACCACCATCCTGGTGTGGATGACGCACTCCTCGCCCAGGGAGGGTAAAGCGCGCAACGTCGCCAGGGAAGCCGAGGACCGGTAGCCGACGCCCCCAACATCGATAACGACGCCTTCCGTATCTTTCTCGACTAGAGTACCGCGCAATCTGTAGATCATGGGCTAATTATCACGCACGATCCTCTATTTCCCCACCCCGACCTTGCCGGGCATAGTGCTGGAGAACGCATGGCAAATGGCTGTGGCCAGGCCGTCGGCCGCGTCGTCGGGACGAGGTATGGCGGGCAGGTTGAGGAGGGTTTTCACCATCTCTTGCATCTGGCGCTTGTCCGCCCTTCCGTACGATGTGATCGCCTGTTTGACCTGCAAAGGCGTGTACTCGGTCACCTCGATCCCGGCCTTGTACGCCGCAAGTAGCGCGACGCCCCTCGCCTGCCCGACCGTGATCGCCGTAGTCACGTTGGTGTTGAAGAAGAGCTCCTCGACCGCGATGGTTTCGGGCCTGTAACCTCGCACCAGTTCGGTTACACCGTCGAAGAGCCGCCCGAGCCTGCGAGGCATCTCCCAGTCGGGAGGCGTGATGATAGCGCCGTGCTGCATGTAACGCAGGCGGTTTCCCTCCTGCCGGATCACACCCCACCCCATCGTAGCCGTCCCAGGGTCTATGCCGAGAATGGTGTGTCCCCTGCCACCGGACGAGATCATGGCCTAAGATTACTCCCTCCAGCCTCCGCTTGCACCATCTTCTACATCTTGTGCATTGGATGGCCGACACTACAAGAGTCGCTTGCAGCGAGGTTCGAACCTCTCTGCAAGCATTGCAGCTCGTCACCTCTTGCATACTGATGGCTCGGTGTGCGGAAGGTTCAATCCTTCCGCACACCGGCTACAGGCATCAGGTATCAAGATTTTTGTCCTGGCGGAAGAAGTACAGCGCGGCCACCACGCCGAGTGATGCGACGCCCGCGGCGACCAAGAACGCTAACCTGTAGCCCGCTACCAGCGCCTCGCCTGCGGACTCCGCACCATCGGATAGCGTAGCGGTGCGGGTAGCCGCGAGGGTGAGGAGGGTGGCCAGCCCCAGCGCCGTTCCCACCTGCGCGGAGGTGTTCATGAAACCCGAGGCCAGACCGCGCTTCCCTTCCTCCACCGCCGAGGTTCCGCGAGCGATCGAAGCGACCGAAGCGCAGCCCAAGCCCAACCTGGCGAGGGCGGCGCCCGCAAGCACGTAGCCCACGCCACCCTCGGCGGCGATTCCCGCGGTAACGATGGCGGACGCTGCCACCACAGCAAGCCCCGAGGACATCGTCACTCTGCCGCCGATTCGCTGGGAGATCCGGCCACCCAGCATCGAACCGGCGATCACACAGAGGCTGAACGGCAGGCCCGCCAGCCCCGCAAAGGACGCAGAATAACCCAGAGTGTTCTGCAGGTAGAGGGTTACCAGCACACCGACAGGGGCGGTAGCGGCGGTGAGCGCGAAAGCGACCAGGGCCGCTCCCACCAGCCCGTGCAGGCGGAAGAGTTTTAGGGGGACCAGGGGATCGGCGTCGCGTCGCTCCACGAACACGAAGACTCCAAAGAACGCGGCGGCGAAGCCGAGCGTCGCCAGCGTAATTGGTGAGCCGAAGCCCGCCTCTTCGGTCCTCGTGAGCCCCAGGACCAATAGCACCAGCCCAAGGTGACCGTTCCGGCACCGAGGAGGTCCAGCCTGCGGGAGGCCGCAGGGTCCCGGCTCTCGGGTAGAAGCACGTGGGAGAGCGCGATACCAGCCACGCCCACGGGGACGTTGACGAAGAAGATCCACTCCCAGCCCAAAACGTCGGTGATGAAGCCGCCCAGGAGCAGGCCCGCAGCCCCACCCCCCGCGGCCACCGCCGTCCAGGCGGCCACGGCATGGTCTCGCTCCCGGCCCTCGGTGAAGATGGTGGTGATGATCGAGAGCGCCGCCGGTGCGGTGGTCGCCGCCCCCAGACCCTGGAGGGCGCGCGAGACCACCAGCATCTCCGGGGAGACCGAGAAGCCGCAAGAGAGTGAAGCCGTCGTGAAGACGGCCAGCCCCGCGACGAAGGTCCTCCTCCTGCCCCACAGGTCCGACACCCTCCCCGACAGGAGCAAGAAGCCCGCAAAGAACAACACGTAAGACGAGATCACCCACTGCAAACCCGCCTGCGAGAACCCGAGATCCTGCCCTATCGAATGCAGGGCCACTATTACCGCGTTCACGTCCAACACGTCCACGAACTGCGCCACACACAACAGAACCAGCGCCGCACCCTTGCGCTCGACCCGAGTGTGGCTTCCTACATCCACGACGCTCCTCCCCAGATAGTCTTTAACGATATACTTTTAACGTTAAAGTAGTGTAACATGGAGGTCGTGGGCCGCAAGAAGTCAAGGGCGGGCGGAAACCGCGTGACCCTCACGAGGATCGCCAGGGAGCTCGGTGTGTCGGCGATGACGGTCTCCAACGCCTACAACCACCCGGATCGGCTCTCGGAGGCTTTGAGGGAGCGGATCTTCGAGACGGCAGGGAGGCTCGGCTACCAGGGTTCCAGATCCCGTGGGGCGTTCGTTGAGGCGTCAGAGGACGGACGTGGTTGGTGTGCTGTACTCGAATCCGCTTTCTTACGCCTTCGACGATCCTGCCGCGGTCTCTTTCCTGGGTGGTCTGAGCTCAGTCACAGAGGAGGCCGATCTGGGACTTCTGCTCGTGCCGGCGGCCGGGGGCGGAGAGTCTAGAGAGCGCGACCCTCGGGCGGCGACACAGGCCGCGGTGGACGGGTTCGTGATCTACTCGATGAGCGACGAGGAACCTTTGTTGGCGGCGGCTTTAGAGAGGCGATTACCAGCCGTGGTTGTGGATCAGCCACGTAAGGAGGGAGTGCCCATCGTGGGTATCGACGACGAGGGAGCAGCCCGAACGGCGGCCGAGCATCTACTCGACCTCGGACACGAAAGGTTCGCCATCGTATCGTTCGGCCTCTCTCCGGATGGGCACGAAGGGATCGCGGACTCCGACCGCCAAGAGCGGACCGCATTTTACGTTAGCCGAATGAGGCTACAGGGCTACCGAGCTGCGTTGGAAGAGGCCGGTCTGCCCTGGTCTGGGGTGTCCGTCTACGAGTGCCAGGGCAGCGCCAAAGAACTCGGATACCGGGCCGTCGAGGCGTTATTCTGTTCGCAGCAGGAGCCGACGGCCATCCTCGCCTCGAGCGATCAGCTCGCGCTTGGCGCCATCGAATGGATGACCGAGCGGCGTATCTCCGTGCCCCAAGACGTTTCCGTTGTCGGCTTCGACGACATCCCTGCAGCGGAGAGCGCCGATCCTCCCCTCACCACCGTCCACCAGGCCCACGTCGAGAAGGGGATAATGGCCGGACGGATGCTGGTAGCACAGATTCACGAAGAAGGCGCCCCAAACGCCGGACCGCTGGCAACCCATCTGGTGGTTCGGGGTTCGACATCTCCAAACCGTGAGCGCTAACTTTCCCTTCGGCGACAACCGCGCAAATATCACGAATGTGAACCCATGCCCGGGGACTCTCACATCCTCTACGGCAAGGTCTCACAAGCCACGCCGTTGCCGTCCTCATCGAGTCCGTAGGGGTCTCCTGGCGCGAGGTAGAGTTGGGCCTCTTCCTGGCTCTCGAAATCATCGCAGTCGTAGTCGCGTATCGGGGCCGCGGATCTGGTGGCCTCGGACGGCTCTGTGGTCTCGGGAACGGTCGAAGGTGGCTGGGTGCGTTCGGGAGCTTTCTTCTCAGGTTCGGGGGCTTTCGGCTCGGGCGTCTCGTCAGGTCCTATGACGGCTATGATGTCGGAGACCAGGTCGTCGCGCATCACGAGCTTCCACTCTCGGTCCACCTCGACCATCTCCTGTGTTACGGAAGGGTTGATCTCCGGGTCCGCCACGATGTCGCCGTCCGCATCGTAGAACGTTCTCGTCATCTGGAAGACCGCCCGACCAGAGCCCTCCGAAAGTAGCGTGAGGTTGTCGAGGCTCACGTACCTTTTGCCCCATAGGGGCTCGTAGAACGACAGCCACTCGCCGAGTGTGATGTTCTGGACGGAGGCCGGATCGAACATCTCGTAGGCCTCCTCGTAAGCCTGTTCATTGAAATAGAGGTGGTACACCCGCAGGTAGTCCTCGGGCGGCACTCTCTCCACATCCCTCTCCAGCAAATCGAAGCGTGCCTCGCCCCCCGAAGCCTCTATCTCGAGCGTCGCGGGGATGATGCCGTTGGGCACCTCGAAGAACATCGTGGAGGCCTTTGTCTGGGCCGTTCCGAGCTCCATGCCGTCGGTGCCGCCGGAAGGAGGCTCGATAGACTTTTCCTGCCTGTAGGAATTGCCCTGGTCATCGAGGAGTGTCGCCTTCGCCCTCGTGGTCATTGGCGAACCGGAGATGTTCTTCGCGAGATAATCTATGGCCACGTACTCGCTGGAGATGTTCCCCCGCGTTACAGGTCTCTTCCCAGGCCCTGATATGACATAGATGCGGTCTTTCGCCCGCACCTCGAAGATCCGGAAACGCAGGTTTCCAGCCTCTACACCGTCGCCGATCACTCCGTCGGTTTCCGTTTGTTTCGGTGGAAGATCCACGGTGCGCTGTTTGGAGGCGCCAGCGATCACATCCCCCTCCCCGCCTTGCCCCTCGTTCCCCGTAGAGCAGGCCGAACTCACTAGCAGCGCCACGAGCAAAATCACGAGGATCTTCTTGATGCCGGGCCCCCTTCCGACCCGGCCAGAGAGGGTGCCGGCGAAAGCAGGATGCCCTACGAAACCACCTCCGCCATGACCTCCTCGGAGATATCGAAGTTCGCGTAGACTTCCTGCACGTCGTCGTTCTCCTCTAAGGCGTCGATCAGGCGCAGCGTCTGCCTCGCCGTCCCCGCGTCGAGGTCGATGCTGTTCTGGGGCTCCATGGTGATCTCCGCGTTTTCGTACGGGATATCCGCCTCACCGAGGGCCTCCCTGACGGCCGAGAAATCTTCCGGGGTCGTTACGACCCTGTAGTCGTTCTCCTGCTCCTCAACGTCTTCGGCCCCGGCTTCGAGGGCCACCTCCATCAACGTGTCCTCGTCTATGGCGTCCCTGGGGATCAGGATGACGCCCTTCCTTTCGAACAGGTAGGAGACCGAGCCGCTGGTGCCCAGCTTGCCGCCGTTCTTGGAGAAGAGGTAACGCACGTCGGAGGCGGCCCTGTTACGGTTGTCAGTAAGCACGTCTACCAGGACGGCGACCCCACCTGGCGCGTAGCCCTCGTAGGTGATCCGCTCGTAGGCGTCGGCGTCGGCGCCGGCGCCGGTACCCTTGTCGATGGCGCGCTGGATGTTGTCGTTGGGCATGTTGGCATCCTTCGCCTTTTGTACGGCGAGCCCGAGCGCGGGGTTCATCTCGGCGTCCCCGCCGCCCTCGCGCGCCGCGACGCTGATAGCCTTGGACAACTTCCCGAAGAGCGCCCCGCGCTTGGCGTCGGCGGCGCCTTTCTTACGCTTGATCGTCGACCATTTACTGTGACCGCTCATATAGAACAAACCTCCCGCAAAAAGTACTCGTGAAACCTGACGTCGTCCGTAAGCTCGGGATGGAACGCCGTTACCAGGATGTTCTCGCCCCTGGCCGCCACGACCCGGTCTCCGATCCTGGAGAGAACCTCGACCCCAGGACCCACGTCTTCGAAGAACGGCGCCCTGATAAAGACCCCCGTGAACGGCTCGTCGAAGCCCTCGACTTCGAGGTCCCTCTCGAAGGAATGGACCTGCCGCCCGAATCCGTTGCGCTCGACAAGGGCGTTCATCAGGCCGAGCAGTGGTTGGCGCGGCCCCGTAGTCGCCGACGCCGCAAGCACCATCCCGGCGCACGTGCCCCACACCGGGCCACCCTTGTAGAAGTAGCTCCTGATGCCGTCGAGGAGGCCCGAGGAGACCATCATCTTCCCTATCGTCGTCGACTCTCCGCCTGGGACGATGATCCCGGCCAGCCCTTCGAGGTCCTCCACGGCACGCACCTCGACCGGTTCGACCCCAAGTCCACGTAGGATCTCGGCGTGCTCCCTGAAGTCTCCCTGCAGCGCGAGCACCCCGACCTTCTTCGGGCCTTCTTCGCCGCGCGCCACCCCGTTCGTCTCGCCGTTACCAGCCACGGGCCGCGAGCCGCTCTCCTTCTGCCAGGTCGCCCATCTCCCTGCCGACCATCGCCACGCCGAGACCCCTGCTCGCCTCGGCCACGGCCCTGGCGTCCTTGAAGTGGGTCGTAGCCTTCACGATAGCCCGCGCCCTGAGGGCGGGGTCCCCGCTCTTGAAGATGCCACTCCCTACGAACACGCCGTCGGCCCCCAGCTGCATCATCAGGGCCGCATCGGCAGGGGTGGCTATGCCGCCGGCCGTGAACAGCACCACAGGAAGCCGCCCGTTCTCGGCGACCCACCGCACGAGCTCGTACGGAGCCCCGAGGTTCTTCGCCTCCGTCATCATCTCCTCGGGCTCGAGCGCGCCCAGGCGGCGGATGCCGCCGACTATCGCGCGCATGTGCCGCACGGCCTCGACTACGTTGCCTGTTCCGGCCTCGCCCTTGGACCGGATCATGGCAGCCCCCTCGCCGATGCGCCGCAGCGCCTCCCCGAGGTCCGTGGCACCACACACGAAAGGCACGTCGAAGACGGCCTTGTCTATGTGGTGCTTCTCGTCGGCGGGTGTAAGGACCTCGGACTCGTCTATGTAGTCGACTTCGAGGGCTTCCAGGATCTGGGCCTCCACAAAGTGCCCGATGCGCGCCTTCGCCATCACGGGGATGGTGACGGACTCCTGGATCTCCACGATCTTCTCGGGATCGCTCATCCTCGCGACCCCGCCGTCGGCCCTTATGTCCGCGGGTACCCGCTCTAGGGCCATTACGGCCACAGCCCCCGCCTCCTCGGCGATCCTGGCCTGCTCGGCGTCGACGACGTCCATGATGACCCCGCCCTTGAGCATCTGGGCCATCCCGCTCTTGACCCTGAAGGTCCCTGTTAATTGTCCGCTCTCGGCCATGTAATTCTCCCGCTGGTATCTACTAGAATTTGTAAAGGATATCTTACTACCGGAGCCCCTGAGCGCCAAACCGCGCCGACCTCAGACCGCACACTTCTAGAGCTTTTTGCGCTCCTTAGCGTACTCCTCGGAGAACTTCTTCACGAATGCCTGTATGCCGTGGCTCGCGGCCCGCTGCGCAGCAGGCAGGGCCAGGGTTACCTCCTTCCTGGCAAACTCCCCTACCCTCTGCAACAACTCCCGTCCTCTCATCACTCTCTCCTGGGACGCGTCAACGGATTTCCCTATTCGATCTCAATGCGTTCCCTGCTCGTAGGGCCAGAAGATTCCTGTGACTTCTCGGGCCTCATCAGCTCCCCTACGCCTTTCAGCGTCTCGAAGCCCGCTTTGCGGAAGTGCCCGGCGGCCCGCACGCGCCGCTCACCGGGCACCAGGACGTAGGCGATCACGCCGAGCAGGGTGCCTCTGGGTCGCTCTTTCTCAGCCATCCTTCAACCTCACTTTCAGTGACCCTTCCTCGAAGCTCGCACCAGCCGCCGGGAGACGCGCGAGGGCGTCCGGCAAGAGGATGTTCCTTCGGTAGTTGCCGACCTTTACTAACAACTCGGCCCCCTTCTTCGACAGGTCCACGTTCCGCTTCTGGGCGAGCGGGAGGTGGAAGATGACGTCGTAGCCGTCGCCGTTCTTTACTATGTCGTGTGTGGCGCCCCTGAATAGTACCCCCAGAGGCTCCGCGTCCTCGAAGACATCCTCTGCGAGCGCGCCGAGCGCCTCGAGGCCGAACATCTCGCGGTCGAAGAGCCGCGCGGTCAGGATCGGGATGGGGTCGAAAGACTCTTTGATGGTCTTCATGTGCCGCGCCTGCGCTTCGTGCCAGCGCGCGAAGTAAGGGTCGCTCACAGTCTCGGGTAGGAGCCGGTTGACAACGAGGGCGTCCACGCCGTAGTCGTAGAGGTTGAGGTAGGTGTAGGCGCGGCGGGCCTCCGCTATGACCATCTTCTCTGCGTTGAGCACCAGGCGCACAGAAGCGTTCCCGCGGTCGGTCAGGATCTCCTCGACGCTCGCGATGGCCTCGTAGAACCTCTGCCCCGCGGCGAAGACGCTGTCTTCGGGCAGCGGCGGCAGGGATCTCGCCCTGCTCGCAAAAGGCCTGACCAGCTTCGCGGCGCGGCGTTGTATGGGGAAGATCTTCTCGACGTACCAGTTCATGTGGTCGGGAAGGCTGAGGAGCTTTAGCGTCTCGCCCGTAGGCGCAGCGTCGAGGATGAGGGCGTCGTAGCGTTCCTCCTGGTTGTGGCGCCTGACCATAAGTAGCCCGAAGAGCTCGTCCATCCCCGGCAGCATCGCCAGCTCTTCGGCGGCGAGCGTGTCGGCGCCCTGCCACTCGAACAACGTGGTCATGTAGCCCTGTATCTCGGCCCAGCTGTCTTCGATCATGGAGGTGTGGTCCATC
>DATDKO010000209.1:0-2313 GCA_036519935.1 Rubrobacter sp.
CGCCAGAAAGAGGGCGATCACGAACCAACCTACGAAGGTGCGCACCTGCCAGAGCAAGAAGAACGCGCCAAGCACCACAGCCGTAGTCAAGAGGGCTATGGCCACCGTGCGCATCACTTGGGTAGGCGAGGCGCCTGCCCACCCAGCATCCTTGTTTGGTATGGAGGCGTTGGGTTCCGTAGGTGTCGTTTCGGGTTGCGCCTGTGGTTCCCTCTGCGAGTTCTTCTGTGGTTTCTCGTCCTCGTTCATGATCTCGACCTTACGGTACGGTCGGGTAGGTTATGTCTGGGAACGGTTACCTTCTCGCTGTCGAGGAGCGGGCTGACCGAGAGGTACTGCCCGTCGCGCCCATCGCCATCGACCTTCGTGTGCAGTGGCATGGCAAGTCTCCTTTCGGGACTTCGCCCTTTAGAAGAGGATGAGCAAGATGAAGATCACGTAGACTATGATGTTCACCAGCCAGCTGTTCGTGTTCATCCAGTCGCGCACCTTGGGCATGGCAACTTCGGCGCGCCTGCGAAATAGCAGGTAAGAGAGCACAGGGAGCGCCGCTATGAGGATGGTCGCCCCTATGAACGGCAAGGCGGCCAGAAGGGAGGCGTTGTGCTGCGCGAGGTTCACCCCTACCGTTATGAGGATGACGAGGTCCGAAGGGAACACCGAGAGCAGCAGCAGCCCGGCCAGGAACGCCGTCCTTGGCTTGGCGTTCTGCATGGCGCCGAGCCAGCGCGGCGGTTCGCTCGTCGCGCGGGTCAGGTAGCTCCTGATGGACAGGAACACGAGCAGCCCGACCAGCACGTACTGGATGATGTTGCCGAGCGATCCGGAATCCGAAGAGTCGCCCAGCGAGACGCTGTTGCCGAGCACGCTTGCGAGGGTGTAGGTGATAGTGAGGCCCGCGGTCACGGCTATAACCACGCCCCCCAGGAAGTAGGCCGAGAGCTTCAGCGGCTTGTTGGCGGTTACGAAGATGAGCGCGGACATGATCTGCGGCCCCGCGTTCATCGTGATGGCGAGGGGAATGACGGAAAGGCTCATAACTCCGAGTCCTCCTGCTCTCGTTTACTTTCAGGGACAGGATGAGCGTAGTCCGGCAAGGCTTCCACGCTCAGCAGTTCCAGTCCCAGACCGTTTATGCGATCGAGGATGCCGTGGAGGTGAGGCTGGTCGATGACCTCCCCGGTAAGGACCGTATACCCGCCTTTCGCCTCCATCTCCATCCCTTCGAAGGCCACGGCGTAGCTACCGTTGAGCTCGCTTCGCACCACTATACGGTAGGTCGTGCCCTTGCGCATGTTCCGTTTGCCGCCGCTCTTCATAGCCTTCTGATCGCCGAGCGTAGTGCACGACGGGACGGTCCGTCATCACCCACCAACGCATTTCCCCTAGGGGAAATATCTCATTGGGTGATGAAAGCCCTCCGGCAACGAGACTATATTGGCGTACGCGAGACGCGCGCAGTGCAGGAAAGGAGAGTTGCGGAGATCGGTTGAGGCTAATGACGGATAAGTAGGCAAGGACAAAATTGGAAAGACAACAAGAGCAGCAAGGAGGAGAGTAGCACGATGAGTGACAACCCGATGTTTATGTACGCGGGCGAATACGAGAGCGTGGACGACGCGAAAGCTGACCTCAAGGCACTCAAGGAACTGCACGGCGAGCACGTCGTGGGAACCTTCGACGCCGCGGTCATCACCAAGAACGAGGAAGGCAAGGTAAAGATAGTCGACAAGACCGAGAAGCCCACCCAGCACGGCGGCTGGGCCGGTCTGGCGGTCGGCGCGGCGATCGGTGTGATCTTCCCCCCATCCATCCTGGTCAGCGGGCTGGTGGGTGCCGGGGCCGGCGCCCTGATCGGCCACCTCCGGGGCGGGATGTCCGACTCCGACCTCAAGGAGATAGGCGAGATGCTCGACGAGAGCGAAGCGGCGCTAATAGTAGTCGGCGAGGCGACGGTCGAGCGGGCGGTAGAGGAGCAGACCAAGCGTGCCAAG
The DNA here is from genome assembly GCA_036519935.1 of Rubrobacter sp. GTDB lineage: Bacteria > Actinomycetota > Rubrobacteria > Rubrobacterales > Rubrobacteraceae > Rubrobacter_D. The sequence continues at coordinate 1,995 of DATDKO010000209.1, forward strand.
AAGCAGATGAAGAAGGAGGTCAGGGCGGAAGCGAAGGAGATCGAAAAGGCCATCGACGAAGCGTAGTCCTCAAAAGGCCAATGACGGCAAGGAGAGAGGGAATGGCGCAGCATAGCGGAGTGGGTGGGCCTGGACGAGGTGTTCGTCTCTCTGTGGGAGTGGCTCCGCTTCCCCATACCCCGGCCCTCCTTCTTGCCCTTATGCACCCAAGTGCGTGGAATAGGATTTCTGCGAAGTTGAACTTCCGCGTTACGGAGTTCTACGAAGTTCGGCTCTTTGGCTCGTCCCCGAGCAGCTTGCTACCACGGCGCATCGTCTC
>DATDKO010000210.1:0-5693 GCA_036519935.1 Rubrobacter sp.
CCTGACCCACCAGGTGGCATACGTGGAGAACCTCCATCCACGGTCGGGATCGAACTTCTCGACGGCCTTCATCAGGCCGATGTTGCCCTCCTGGATCAGGTCCTCGAACGGAAGTCCCATCCCCCTGTATTTCTTGGCCACAGAGACGACCAGCCTGAGATTGTGCTCTACCAGCTTTTTGCGGGCTCTATTGTCACCGACACGTGCCTGCCTTGAGAGGGATATCTCCTGGTGGGCACTAAGCAGCCTGCGCCGCGCGATCCTCGCCAGGTAGCCTGCGAGAAGCTGTGGAGCTTCCGATGATTCCTGCCATTTCGCTTGGCGGACCTCATCAGGCTTCTTTCGTTCGGAGACGGTTGTGGTGGCCATGAGAACTTCACCTACTCTCTCGCTCGTCGCTGTTGTCTTTGGGCGCTTCATGCTCGCCCGGAAAATCATTGCACCAGGCGAAAAGGAGCTCGCCGTCAGTTACCCGCGGTAACCGTGCCAGATCGAAGCCGAAGAGCCTGCGCATCTCTCTCCCATACCACGAGTCGAAAGGCGCCTCCGATGCCGCAAGCTCGCGTAGCGCCCACTCGGGGTCTTTGGCTTCCAGGTAAACGATGGCTACCCCTCCTCCGGAAGGCTTGGGCGCAAGCCACACCGACTCGGTCAAGACATCCAGGTGTCGCCTCGATTGGGCGTACTGCTCATAACGAGAGTCCGAAAGCTCCTGCAAGAAGCGCCGCCAGGGCTCCTCTTGATCGGGTGGTACATCCCAAGCCAACAGTAAGGTCCTACTCACCACATTGCCACTATCATCGGCTGCCATCCGCAGATCTCCCTGTACGTGTCGTCCAGTCCACCTAAGAAACCTCGCTCGCACCTCTCGTTGCGATCCCCTGAGGGGAACTTGTACAATTCAACTGGGTGCTCACAAGTGCGTCCATCGAGGCCACCGTATCAGCGGAGCGTGGCGAAAGCGTGGTAAGGGAGAGAAGGCGAAGATCCCACAAGAGAAGATGCTGAGTATCAGGCTGCTCGGGCCGCCCGAGGTAAGCATTGAAGAAGGGCATCCGCTCCGGTTCGGGACAAAGAAGTCACTCGCGCTGTTGTGCTACCTTGCCGCCGAGGGTGGGAGGCACCAAAGGAGGGAGCTAGCAGAGCTTCTGTGGCCCCAGAGCGACGAGCGGCACGCCAGGACTGACCTGCGCAGCGCCCTGGCCAAGCTCAGGAAGACTTTAGGGGAGGACGGCGCCCACAACGGCGACGCCCAAAAGGAAGTGGTTCGCTTCCTCTTAGTCGACGGCGACCTTCTGGGAATAGAACCCCGAGGGATCGAACTCGACCTGGAGGCACTCCAAGCCACCGTTTCGCTGGCCCGCACTGGAACTTCGCCGAGAGGGATAAGTGTCGAGGGCGTAGGGCGCAGGGAGCTCATCAGCCGGTTGCGAGGGAACATGGAGCTCTACCGGGGCGAGTTCATGGAGGGCTTCTCGCTCGAGGATGCCCCCGAGTTCGAGCTGTGGCTCGAGGCCGAGCGCGCGAGGTGGCGCAGGCTCTTCGGGGAGATCTGCGAGAGGCTCTCTAGGCTAGAGAGTGAGACAGCTCAGCCTGATGAGGCTATCGAGACTGCCCGGCTGTGGGTGAGGCAAGCCCCCTTGGAGGAGGGTGCACACCGGCGCCTGGTAGAACTCCTGTCTACCGCAGGTGACAGCGAGGGGGCTCTTCTTGCCTACGAGGACTTCCGGGACACCCAAAGCAGAGAGCTAAGCAGCGAGCCCTCTGCCCAGATGCAGGAGCTGGCTACTCGCTTGCAGGAGGAGGTTGAGGCCAGGACTTCTTTGGGCGCAAGCCTGACACGCTCGGAGGCTGCTACTCCGCTTTCGGTACTCGAGGTGCCGCTTTCAGGCCGCCACAAAGAGTTTGGTGCGCTCGTCTCCGAGTACCACGCCGCTCGTATGGGGCAAACGCGCGTCGCGGTGGTCCTTGGGGAGGCAGGGATTGGCAAAACGCGCCTCGTCTGGGAGTTCCTGCATTGGGCCAGAGCCCGGGAGGCGGATGTTCTCGAAGGAGTGGCCTTCGAGGGGGGAGGGTTACCTTACGGGCCACTGGTTGAGGCCATAAGACCCCGCATAGAGCGAGAAAGGGCTCCCGACGACCTGCTGGAGGATGTGTGGCTCTCCGAGCTCTCTCGGCTACTGCCAGAGCTCAAGGAGAGGTATCCTGACCTTCCTTCATTGCCTTCCGGTGATAGGGAGATGGCTAAGGGTGCGCTCTTCGAGGCGATCACAAGGCTGGTGGGAAGCTTGGGCTCCCGCGCCCCCGTAGTCATTTTTCTGGACGACCTGGAGTGGGCCGACGCTGCTACCCTCGAAGTGCTCGATTATGCGAGCAAGCGCTGGGCGGAGCAAGGAGCACCCGTGCTTCTACTAATAGCTGCTCGCTCGGGGGAGCCAGAGGTTAGCTCGACATTTGAGAGGTGGCTCGCGTCTCTAGGACGGAGGTTGCCGGTGAGAGGCCTGAGCCTTGGTCCCTTGAAGGATGAGGACGTCAAGGGGCTGCTCGGACGCATGGGGGGAACAGATTCGAAGCCCGCGGGGGCGGTAGACGAGCAAGGGGACTCTAACGGAGCGCAACCTGAACTGGAGAGCTTCGGGGAATGGCTCGCCGCGGAGACCGGAGGGCAGCCCTTCTACCTCGTGGAGACGCTGAAGGCCATGCTCGAAGAGGGAGAGCTCCTAATACAGATGGGTGCGGACGGGGAGCCTGTCGTGGAGGTCGGACCCACGTTGCAGGCCGGGAGCGACTTGAGAGGGTTGCTACCAACGAACGTGCGGGAGGTGATACGTTCGCGCCTCTCTCGTCTTTCGCCCGCCGCCTCCGACCTCTTGAGGGCGGGGACCGTTTTGGAGAGGGGCTTCGACTTCGAGACGCTTGTGGGTGTGGCAGGCCTAGGGGAGGCAGAAGGCCTAAAGGGACTAGACGAGCTGATCGAGCGCCGCCTTCTGCAGGAGGAGGTTGGTAGTGCGGAGGAGTCACTCTTGTACCCAAACCCCACCTACTCCTTCTCGCACGAGAAGATTCGCCAGGTGACCTACACCGAGAGCGGCCATGCGCGACGCCGGGTGTGGCACCGCAGTGCTCTTGAGGTGCTGGAGGAGAGCGGTGCTCCTCCCGCGGAGCTGGCGCGTCACGCGCTGGCGGGTGGTCTTGCGGAGCCGGCCTTCCGGTACTCCGTGGCGGCGGGTGATCAGGCAATGGAAGTGTTTGCCACGCATGACGCCATCGAGCACTACGAGAGGGCGCGGAACCTGCTGGCGGAAACACTAACCGACGGTAGACAACCGACCGACACGCCGATCCCGGATCTCGAGCACCTGTACACTCGGCTGGGCCGGGCATACGAGATGGTCGATGAGTGGAGGCAATCCCGAGCGGCCTACGAGACGCTACTCGCTCTTGGGCGAGAGCTAGGGGAAGCGAGGCTGGAGGTGGTATCCCTCAATCATCTGGCGGTCCTCGACTATCACCAAGGCGACATCCGGAACGTCAGGACGCTCTTGGAGGAAGCCCGAACGGTGGCCGAGGAGGCAGGCCTCGTGGAGGCGCTCGCTGAGACCGAGTGCAACCTGGCGGATGTCATGACTTTCTGGGGGGGGGAGTCCGAGCATTCCAGGCCGCTCGCCCAGAAGGCTCTCGCCTCCGCTCGGGCCCTGGAGCGTCCGGACCTGGTAGCGCGGGCATTGGTCGCGCTGGCACGAGTGGAGGTGTTTAGGGGAAGGCTCGAGGAGTCTGCGGCGTACGCCGAGGAGGGCGCCGCGCTGAGCCGGCAGCTGGCCGAACGCCCCCCGTCGCGAACGATCCTTCCTACGGCGACGTCGGCGATCACGGGGCTCGCGGCCTCCTGGAAGGCGGGCCACAAGGCCATTGAGATACAGTGTCTCACCTATCTCTCGTACGCACGGATCTTCCAGGGCAGGCTGCAAGAAGGGATCGCGATCGGAAGGGAGGCGGAGGCCATCTCCCGAGAGTTGCCCGAACGTATCGAGGCGATGAGCTCGTGGGCGCTTAGCCTAGGGCTTGTGGAGATAGGCGATTATGAGGAGGCGCTTATGCTCGCCAGAGGGGGTGTCGGGCTGGCCCGCAAGGCACAAGACACGTACTTGCTGGCGGTCAACCTCGACCGCCTCGGACAGGCTCACGAGGCAATGCTGAACCTGGAGGAGGCGCGCGCGGCTTATGAGGAGCGGCTGGGCCAGCAGTACGGGCCCTGGTCCTCCGCCAGACTCTGCGTGGTAGCCGCCCTCTCGGAGAATTGGGAGGAGGCCTACGCCCACGCCAAGAGGGCGAACGAAGCCGACTTCTTCGTCAATAATCAGCTGCTCAGCATCCACCTCCACTACGAGGTTGAGGCACTTCTGCGGGGAGGAGACGCGCGGCTCGCCCGAGAAGAGGTGCGCGGTTTCGCCGAACGCGCGCAGACGAACGAACGGAATCGGATAGCCTACCTGCGCTCCCTGGCGATCCTGGGCGAGTGGGACGGCTACACGGAAAGGGCGACAGCGCACCTGCGGGAAGCGGAGGCGCTCGCCGAGAAGCTCGGGCTACCGGGCGAGCTGTGGCGGATCCGGGCAGCCCTCGGCGGGCTCTCCGAGCGGCGCGGGGAGGACGCAGAGGCCCGGGAGGTGTTCTCCCGGGCGGCGCAGACCCTTAGATTGTTGGCCGAGAAGATCGGGGACGAAGAGATAAGAAAAGGATTCCTTTCGGCGCCTCAGACCCGCCGTGTGCTCGGGCGCGATTAGTTAGCGTATGAAGAGCGCTACTTCTTCAGCGTAGGAGGGCACCACTGCGATCCCGCGTCGGAAACAACCCCGTCTGGCTGTAGCAGAACCTCTGCATTTTCCAGAACCCGAGGACTTAATAATTGCATCCCCACCAGGGGGCTGTACCACAGTTGGAGCAACTTTTCGCCACGCTCTTACTACGCCCTGACACTAGGCTTCGGAAGGAGACCAGCATCATGGGCGACGGGTATTTTCCGATGTAGCAAAGCCCGCTTACGTAAGGGGATTTCCTTGCTCGCGGTAGCTGCGCGTTGCGGGGTGTTGCGCCGTCGGTGGCGTCAGCGTGGCGTCAAGTGATGCCACATGACCCCGAGGTCTGCGGGCAACCCGCGAACCGTCGGCGCGGTTCTAGACCGGTTCTCCTATTTGTCTTTCGCCGGTCCCGTAGTCCGGGCGACCGCTCCGGGACGGCGCCCGTCCGGGTGGCTGATCGGGGGTGCGGACGGGTGGCGTGGGCGGAACCGGGCACGTTGCCACTTCGTCGGGCGCCAGGGTAATGACGGTGCCGTGGTGCGCGACATCGAGCGGGTCACCCCGGAGCAGGGTGTAGGAAGCCTGCCGGTGGTCCACCTCGACCCGGATCCAGCGCCCCCTGAAGAGGAGGTGGAAAGCCAGGCGGGAGAGCTGTTGTGGGAGCCGGGGTGCGAAGCTCAGCGAGCCTTCGTGCTCGCGCATGCCACCGAACCCGGCCACTGCGGCGATCCAGGCCCCGGCCAAGGAGGCCAGGTGGACCCCGTCGCGGGTGTTGTGGTAGATGTCATCGAGGTCAAGCATGGCGGCCTCGCCGAAGTAGTCGTAGGCCAGTTCGAGGTGACCGACCTCGGCTGCGACCACCGCCTGGACGAATGCGGACAGAGAGGAGTCGCG
>DATDKO010000211.1:0-2652 GCA_036519935.1 Rubrobacter sp.
AGCTTTACACTGTGTCAATTGACACAGTGTAAAGCTACTCTATACTTCACATCATGTCAAGTGACCAATCGGAAACCCGGACGTGCATCCTCGAGGCGACGTGGCGGCTGATGGAAGAGCGCAACGGACAGGGAGTTCGCATGCGCGACGTTGCCGAAGCGGCGGGTATTTCGCGGCAGGCGGTGTACGACCACTTCGGTTCGCGTGCGGAGTTGATGGTGGCGACGGCCCGTTACGGGGACGAGGTGCGAGGGCTCGACGAGCGCCTAGGCCGCTACCGAGCGGCGACCGGCGGGGCGGAGCGCCTCGAGACGTTCGTGGAGTTCTGGGGCAACTACATCCCGGAGATCTACGGGATAGCCAGGGCGTTGATGGCGGCCCGCGAGACCGACGAGGCCGTCGCTGCGGCTTGGGACGACCGCATGGCCGTGGTACACGAAGCCTGCAGCAACATCGTTGATCGGCTCCACCGCGACGGGACGCTCGCCCCTGAGTGGTCGCTTGAGGAGGCCGCCGACCTGCTCTGGACCATGCTGTCGATCCGCAACTGGGAGAGCCTCACGCTCGAGCGCGGCTGGCCCCCCAGCCGGTACGTAGCTCGGATGCAAGAGCTGACGAAGCGTGCCTTCGTGCGAGGATCCGAGGGAGCATAGCCGGTCGGAACATCCGCACGAACGACCCTCAGATCCCTCCTTTAGCGAGATTTATGTGTCAGCCGTGGTTATCTGCTTATAATACTTTCTATACCTCCCAGCGTCGCAGCAACAAAACCGAAAAGCACCCTGATAGGCTAGTCTTTCATGGACGGTACGCTAATTGTTGCTCGTGCGCAGGAGCAATTTTCAGGAGGGTACGCTATATACTTCTGGGTCCGAAGCGCGCCGATTGTAGCTCCCACATCGCACCCGTTGCGGACACATCTCCCGAGTATCCGACACGCCCATCTTCATGAGCGGTACGCTTTTTCTGCAGCACATGTTCAGTATGGAAGGACAAAGGTTTCATGGGCGGTACGCTATGCGCGCTCGTCGCGTACTTTAGTAGTACGGAGCGCTTATCACAGCAGCTGCGCAAGCGTTCATCAATCCACGGTTTGCGTGGGTCAATATAATCGCAAAACGCTATAGAAGTAGATTTCTCCGAAGTTCGTCTAACACGATTTCTGCGAACTTCGTTTTGACGGAGTTCTACGAAGTTCGACGGACGAACGGCGTTCTTACATGGCTATCCTGATGGTTCTGTAGTCCTCCAAGACCTTCAGAAGCTTGTCCTCTGCTTCGACTACGCGTTCCAAGGGAACTCGCAGCATCGGGTTGAGCTTCGATCCTACGAACGCTGCACGGGAGTCGGTCTGAAGTCCTACTAAGTACAAACAGATAAATTCCGAGGGGTGTAAGCTTGTGGGCGAAGGAGGAGCCCATGAAACCCATCCGTGTTCACGCCCTTGCCCCCGAGCAACTCGACGCTTTGGAAGAGCTGTACCGCACCACCCGCGACGCACGGCTGAGGACGCGCGCACAGATGGTCCTGCTGGCTGCCGAGCGGCGTCTGGTTGCCGAGGTAGATCGCCGAGATCGTGCGTGCGAGCGAGGAGACGGTGAGGCGCTGGCTCAAGCGCTACCTGGCCGAGGGAGTCGAGGGCTTGCCCCATGCGCCGCATCCGGGCGCGCCGCGCAAGGTGACCCAGGAGTATCGCGAGCTGTTGGTGCAGGCAAAGTCCGCCACCCGCGCAGCCTGGGGCAGCCGTTCTCGCTTTGGACCTTACGGCGGTTGGCTGACTACATGGCCGAGAGAGAACAGGTATCTCCGGGTGGAGTAGGAGACCGTTCGAGTGCATCTGAAGGCCGCGGGGATCGTACTTAGCCGTCCCCAACACACCATCACGAGTCCAGATCCTGAGTATGCCCTCAAAAAAGGCGATCGAAGAAGCAGGCGACAATCTCAGAGAAGGAGATATCTTCTACCACGCTGAGGAGTTCAACCTGAGCTGGATGCCAACGTTGGGAGCCATGTGGAGCCCCGAGGGACAGCAGGTGATGATCCAGACACCGGTCCAACCCACCAGGCGTTACGGCATCGGAGCGGTGGACTACCACAGTGGCCAGACGGTCGTCTTGATCCGTCCTCGCGTGGCCGAGCGCATCGGCTTCGCCCTGTGGTGGCACTGGATGGCGAGTAGGAGATGGAAGTTGCCCTCTATACATGGGGCCTGTGATGAGGCGGAGGCCGGAAGTGTCGTCGTGCCCAGCCTAATTCCCAAGAAGGTGGAGAAGTGAAAGCCGCGTGGCTGCGCGGAGGTCATCCTACCCCCGTCATACCAGTTCGGCTACGATTCGCAGCCTCGAGGTGTCCGCCGTCATCTCAGCCAAAGATCGCCGGACCTACTCTCATGCCCCCGGGGAGCGCGCCACAGTTCGAACTGGGCCTCATCGAAGCCCTTCAACTGCGCCTCGAACGGCTCCGGGACCAACTGGTTCTGCGGCGCCGATAGGAGCTCTTCTACTTCCGGGTCGTGGCGGACGGCCTCGGAGATTATGACGTCCTCACCCGACGATAAGCGTTCCAGGCGGGCGGCCATGTTGACCACCGACCCAAAGTAGTCCAGCCGGTCGTTCATCGTGACCGCGATGCACGGACCGTGATGCATTCCGG
>DATDKO010000212.1:0-4977 GCA_036519935.1 Rubrobacter sp.
TGAAGTTGGAACGGATGAAGCTCACCACGAAGATGAACCACTTGGCCCTGCGTTCTCATCTGTGCGTGAGGGCTGTTCAAGCAGCTTTTCAAGAGTTACAGGATTTGCGGCTATCTCAAGTTCGTGCGTAAGGTGAGTTACCAAAGAATGTCCGGGTACTAACACCCCGGGTTAGCCCTCCATCCCGATCGACTCCGGCACAAGCACTACCCCTGGTCTGCACTCCGCCAACACCGGGTCCTCGTCTGTACCTTCTCTGTATACTACTTGAGTGGCCAGCGTACTCGTTGGGATAACGGGCGGCATCGCGGCGTACAAGGCGCCGGGTGTGATCCGGCGCCTCAGAGAGGCCGGAAACGAGGTCGGGGTCGTCGCCACCGAAGCTGCCTTCCGCTTTATTCCTGAAGAGACGCTCTCCATCGCAGCCGGCGCCAGTGTCCACACGGACGTGACCTGGTGGGAGCATTCGGGCCGCGTCGAACATGTCTCCCTCGCCCGCTGGGCCGACCTCGTCCTCATAGCCCCAGCGACCGCAGACTCGATGGCGCGGGCCGCCATCGGACTCGGGGACGACCTGCTCTCTGCAACGATCCTCGCCGGCGCGAAGAGGGTCCTCTGGGCCCCGGCCATGAACCCTGAGATGTGGCAGAGCCCCGCCACAAAGCGCAACGTCGATACGCTGAAGAGCTGGGGTCACCGCTTCGTCGGCCCCGCGGAGGGCCTCATGGGGTCAGCGGAAGAGGAACCCGGCGTAGGGCGGCTCGCCGACGAGACAGAGATTGTGGCGGCCGTCGAAGAGATCCTCGCAGGCTGAGAGCAATTCAGCACGCTCCAGCCTTCGGCTTCCGCTTGTCAGCACTTCAGCCTCTTGTTCTCGCTTAAGACCGAATGCACCGCCCGCAAAGGTATTGACCTACAGCGAATAGCCTCAGACCTTTCGCAGGTAGTCTTTCAGGGCCTGCTCGGTGCTCGGGAAGGCCATCTCCGTCCACGGGAGGCCGTCTCGTGGAAAGCTCCTGACGTCCATCGTCTCGTCGAGAGGCGTAGGCTCGCCGCCCGTGACCTCGGCTGCGAAGACGGCTATGGCAGGTATCTGTCCGTCGTACGTATAGAGGCCGACGACCTCCCCCACCTCGATCTCCAACCCCGACTCCTCGAGCATCTCGCGCTCCGCTGCGGCCTCGGCCCGCTCACCGCGCTCTACAAACCCGCCAGGGAAAGTCCACTTGCCGTAGCCCGGTTCGATGTCGCGCTGGATCAGGACTATACCCCCATCCAGCTCTACAATAGCCCCCGCCACGAGTTTCGGGCCCAGGTAGAACACGAAGCCGCAACTCTCGCACACGAGCCGCTCCGGATCACCGCGTTTGAGCAAGCGGACTCCGAGGCGGTTGCCACACCGGGGGCAGAACCTGTACTCGGGCAACCGATACTCTACTTCCAAGGTGTTCTCAGGTTACTAGAGCCACGCCCGGCATGCTAAAATACCCGCCCACGCGGACGTAGCTCAGTTGGTAGAGCGCCAGCTTCCCAAGCTGGAGGTCGCGGGTTCGAAGCCCGTCGTCCGCTCGTTTTGAGCACTTCAGCTTCGCCTGTCCTCGGCCACGTCGCGTGGGAACATTCCTCGGGATTCTCAGGAGCTCTGGACGAAGCCCACCACACTGCTGAAATCCTGACTTGCCGACAAGCGAAGGCCGCAGGCCTGAGCGTGCTGAAATGCTACCTACCCCTGATCTTGCGCATCAGCCATTTGGCCGGGTCGTAGTACTCGTCGGCGACGCGCTCCTTGAGGGGGATGATGGAGTTGTCGGTGATGTGGATGTCGACCGGGCAGACCTCGGTGCAGCACTTGGTTATGTTGCAGTACCCAAGGCCGTTGTCCTCCTTGAGGTCGGCAAGCCGGTCGGCCTCGTCCATCGGGTGCATCTCCAGCCACTGGTTCCTGACGAAGAAGCGTGGTCCTGCGAACTCGGGGTGCTTGTGGTGCGTCCTCAAGACGTGGCAGACGTCCTGGCACATAAAGCACTCTATGCACTTCTTCGGCTCGTAGAGGCGCTCGACATCCTCCTCGTACATCGTGAAGGGCGCCTGCTCGCTGGTCTGGAAAGGCTTGATGCCCTTCGAGACCTCGTAGTTCCAGGAGACGTCGGAGACCAAGTCCTTTATGACGGGGAAGGCACGCATGGGACCTACGTGTATCTCTCCCCCATCGTACTCCTCGACGCGCGTCTTGCACAGCAGCTTGGGCCTGCCGTTGATCTCGGCGCTACACGAGCCGCAGTGGGCCGCCTTGCAGTTCCAGCGCACCGCGAGATCCGGGGCCTGTTGGGCCTGGATCGCGAGCACCGCGTCGAGAACGACCATTCCCTCCACCAGCGGTATCTCGTACTCGACCTCCTCGCCGCCCTCCGCGTCGCCGCGGAAGATCCTTAGCTTCGCCATCTTGCCGCTGGTGCCGAGATCCTCATTCGGCACTGGGGAGTGGGCCTTGGAGGTCACTCCCCCTGGATTGTTGCCGTTGCCTTCGCTCATGCCTTCGCCTTCGCCTCCTCCACAAGCGACGCCAGGTGTTCAGGCATCGGCGGTATCTCGCGCCGCTCGATGCCGACCTCGCCCTGCCCGTCCTTCTTGACGATAAAGTTGATCTTCCCAAGCTCCTCGTCAGGACCGTCGAAGTCCAATCTCCACTGCGCCCCGCGGCGCTCCTTGCGCTCCAGGGCCGTCCTGATGATGATCTCCGAGATCTGGACCAGGTAACGTACGTCCTGGGCCGTGTGCCAACCTGGATTGAAGAGCCTGGACCCTGGAACGCTTATCCACGGTAGCCTGTCCTTGAGCGCGAGTATCTTGCCGAGACCCTCCTCGAGGGAGTCCCCGTCGCGCATCAGGTTCGCATGCTCCATCATTACTTCCTGGAGCTCCTGCTGGATCAGGTAAGGGCTCTCCCCCTCTTCCTTCTTCTCCAGGGGCTCGAGAACACGCCCGATCTCGTGCAGAACCTCGCCCTCGTCTATGTCAGCCGAGTGCGCGCTCTCCTCGATGTACGCCGCCGCGCCCTCTCCCGCTCTACGGCCGAAGACGAGCAAATCCGAGAGCGAGTTGCCTCCGAGGCGGTTCGCGCCGTGCAGGCCCCCCGCGACCTCGCCGGCGGCGTAGAGGCCAGGAACGCTCGATGCGGCGTTCTCGGGGTCGATCTTGATCCCGCCCATCGTGTAGTGGACGGTCGGGAAGACCTCCATCGGCTCATTGGAGATGTCTATGTCGGCCAGCTTGAGGAACTGCTCGTACATGGTCGGCAGCTTCTTCATGATCCCGTCGTAGCCGAGGTGCGTGATATCCAGGTAGACGCCGCCGTGTTCGCTACCGCGGCCCTCCTGCACCTCCGTGTAGTTCGCCCGTGCCACGACGTCGCGCGTCGAGAGCTCCATCTTCTCCGGGTCGTAGTTCTCCATGTACCGCTCGCCCTCGGAGTTGCGGAGAAGTCCCCCCTCGCCGCGCACGCCCTCGGTAACGAGCAGGCCGCGCACGCCGGGAGGCCACACCATCCCTGTCGGGTGGAACTGCATCATCTCCATGTCGACCAGCTCGGCCCCTGCGTCGTAGCCGAGGACCACGCCGTCCCCCGTACCCTCCCAGGAGTTGGAGGTGACCTTGAAGATGCGCCCCCACCCGCCGGTCGCCATGACGACCGCCTTGGCCTTGAAGTGCACGAACTTGCCGTTCTCGCGCGTGTAGGCCAGGGCGCCGACGACCCGCCCTTCCTTCTTGAAGAGCTTGGTTACGGTCGTCTCCATGTAGACCTTTGCGTCCGTGGCCAGGACTTTCTCCTGCATGGTCCTGATGAGCTCCAGGCCAGTACGGTCGCCGACGTGACACAGGCGCCTGTACGTATGGCCGCCAAAGGGACGCTGGGAGATCTTGCCCTCAGGCGTCCTGTTGAAGAGCGCACCCCACTGCTCGAGCTCGTAGACCCTGTCCGGAGCCTCTTTGGTGAACGTCTCGACCATCTTCCAGTTGTTGAGGAACTTGCCGCTCCTCATGGTGTCGATAAAGTGCTGGCGCCAGGAGTCATCGGGGTCGACGTTCCCCACCGAGGCCGCGATGCCGCCCTCGGCCATGACGGTGTGGGCCTTGCCCAGCAGGCTCTTGGTGACGATGCCGACCGAGAGGCCGTGCTCGGCCGCCGCGACCGCAGCCCTGAGACCCGCCCCTCCGGCGCCGATGATCAGGACGTCGTGCTCGCGCGTCTCGTATGCCTCACGGTGTCCGTTCTGTCCGTCTCTTTGCATCTCCACCACCTACCCCAAAATCGTCAGGTCAGGTATGACGCCCGCCTGAATGAGCCTGAAATATACGTCCGTGAGCAGCACGGAGAAGAGGCTGAACCACGCCCATTGCGGGTGCCGCAAGTTCAACCTGCTGATGCCGTTGTAAAGCTTGAGCCTGGCGTTGCCCCCCGTGACACACGTGTAGCAATCCTTGTTGCCCCCGACGAGGTGCCGCAGCGAGTGGCACGAGAGGCTGTACGTGGAGAGCAGGATCACGTTGCCCAGCCAGATGATCGAACCTACCTTGACCCCGAACGAACCTCCCGGGAAGAAGGTAAGAACCGTGTCATACCACAGGAAGGCGAGCACCACGAAAGAGGCGTACAGGAAGTACCTGTGGACGTTGTTGAGCACGAACACGGCCCGCTCGCCCTTGTAGTTCTCGGCCTTGCGCGGCTCTCTCTCCTGCGCCCCGGCCTGGCAGGCAGGCGGGTCCCAGAAGAACGCCCTGTAGTACGCCTTGCGGTAGTAGTAGCACGTCGCCCTGAAACCCAGAGGCATCCAGATTATGAACATCGGCGCCGTTATGAAGTCAGGCATCCAGTCAGGATGCGGAATCGGCGGCGAGTAGAAAGGCGAGAGATAGTCCTTGTACTCGCCAGGTAAGAAAGACACGATGAGGAACGAGTAAAGACCAAATACACTCAAT
>DATDKO010000213.1:0-7605 GCA_036519935.1 Rubrobacter sp.
CTCACGTCCCACCAGATCTCCCCGAGGGTGTCTATGAGGCCGGCGCGCGTGAGATAGTCCACGTAATCTGTGTACTCCATCCAGGAGCCAAATGGCCCGGGTAGCCCGGCGCGGTGGTAGGCGCGCGAGAACATAAGCACACGCGCCGAGTGCATGTCCGTGTACTCGCCCTGCCAGAACGGAGAGTTGACCGAGAGCGCCAGCATGTGAGGCACGTACTCACGCAGGCGGTTGAAGAGGTAGACGGCCTTCCCGCGGCCTTGCACAGCGTAGTGGACGTGCAAGGAGAACGTGTTGTTGCGCCGGATCAACCACCCCAGTTTCTTTTGCAGGCGCTGGTAATGGGGCTTGTCGATGATCTCCTGCTCCCGCCAGTCGCCGATGGGGTGCGTCCCGCTTGTGCCGAGGACCCTGCCAAGTCGCGCTGCATGCCCGAGCAGGATACGCCTGCGGGAGACGAGGTCGGCCAAGACTCCTGCGGGTTGCTCGTGCACGCCTGTGTTCGACTCGATCTCGCAGTCTATGAGCTCCCCCGAGAACAGAGTCGCAGGTTCGAGAGCCAGAATCTGCTGTGCCCCGTCAGCGAGCTTGAAGGTCCCAGGGTCAGCGAGCCACAGCTCCTCTTCCGCGCCGAGCGTGCCCTCCTTTGTGCCTTGCTCGAAGGCGTCCTCAGGTATGAAAGAGGTGTGGTTGCGCGTGTTCAAGATTCTCCCAGGCGGGCAGTTCCATGTGGGCGGGTGAGTGATCCATGGCGACGAGTATATTACCCTGTCTGCGGGGAGGGTTGACGGCTTCGGGTTAGAATGGTGCCATCTACAGCGAGACAGGAGGTGTTTGTGTCGGCGGACCTTGACAGTGAGGGGATCATCCTGGACATGGTGCAGTAGCCTGAATGGAGCGTCGGAGCACGGAGTACGTACCCGAAAGTCTCGTTGCGGCCTGCGCCGCGACAGCCATGATGCTCGTCTACAGTGCCCCCACCCCAGGGACGGGATCCCGCTACCTCGACGGCCGCGTCGCGCACGAGTCGAAGGCGCTCTCCGTGCTATCCGTCAGGGACGCTCTCGCCTGGTCGGGCCGCAGGGGCGTGGGGGAGACGGTACTCGATGCCACCCTCTCCTCGATCACTCTGGCCGGCTACGCCGACCCTCGAATTGCCGGGTACCTGGCTCCGCTAGCCCGCGGCGCCCTGCGCGAAGAGCCATCGGCCCGTGTCCTCGCAGGACTGGGTCACGACGAGATAGCGCCGTTTGCGCGGGCGCTGGAGGTGGCAGGCGGCGAAGAGGCTCTCGCCGGTGCGCTGTCCTACGCCCTCGGGGCGGGCAAAGAAGCCACGCTCCGCGACGCGATGCGCTTCTCGGCTGGGCGCCACGCCCTGGCCCGAGAGTACGCCCGGGACTTCGAGGTCACCCGCGAGCTTGCCAGGCCGGCGCTCCTCTCCTCTCTTTCCAGGGCAGACTCCGTCCGCGGCGCCCTGGTCCAGGCCTACCTCGAGGTCCTCTCGGAGGTACCCGACCTCGATGTGGCAGGCCGCGCAGGCCGCAAGGAGGCCGAGGAAGTATCCCGCATGGCGCACGGGGTCTTGAAGGCCGGCGGTGTCCACTCCAGGCGGGGCCTCGAAGGCATAGCCAACCTCGGCGGCCTGCTCCGCGCAGACCCTCGCCTCTCTCCGACTACGACCGAGTATCCTGTCATCGCCGCCGCGTTCCTCGTCGCCCTCGAGTACGGTCCTGATGCCCTGAGCCACAGGCTCAGGCCGGCCACGGGTAGGTGAAGCCGTTCGCCCGGCCTACTCTCTCGATTGGTAGAATCTGGCGGGACTGTCGGCGTAGAGGAGGAGCATGAGGGCTCTGGTCATCGTGGGACACGGTTCGCACCTCAACGAAGACTCGAGCCTGCCCGTCTACGAGCATGCTGGCCGTATCAGGGAGAGCGGAGAGTTCGACGAGGTCGTCGAGTGCTTCTGGAAGGAGGAACCCTCCATGCGCCACGTGCTCGACACTGTAGAGTCGGAAGACGTCTACGTCGTCCCCGCTTTTATCTCCGAAGGATATTTCACCCAGCAGGTCATCCCCAGGGAGCTCGGTCTGGAAGGACCCCTTACCAGGAAGGGCGAGAAGACCGTCCGCTACGCCGGACCCCTTGGCACCTTCGAGGGGATGCCTGGCGTCATCCTGGAGCGTACCCAAGACCTCATGCGCGGAAGAGAGATCTCGGGACGCACGGCCCTCGTCTTGCTAGGCCACGGAACCGACCTGAACAAGAACTCAGGCGGTGTGATCTACCTCAACGCCGGACGCATCAGGGAGCGTGAGATCTACGACCTCGTCGAGGTCGGGTTTCTGGATCAAGACCCCGAGATAGGCGGCGTCGTCGATGGTGTCGAGGCGGAGAACGTGATCCTGATCCCCTTGTTTATCGCGGAGGGCTGGCACACACGCGAGACGATCCCCGAGGACCTGGGCCTTAGGGGCGAGGTTACGGTACGCGACGACAAGACGATCTTCTACGGCGCCCCCGTGGGAACGCACCCTTCTATGGCGAACCTCATAGCCGCCCGCGCCCGTGGGATGATGGCAGAGCAGCCTGTTGTCTGACGATCTCTCAGGACGCCCTGAGAACGCCGCTGCGAGCTCGCGCGAGGCCTTCGCGGCGTGGGTGGATGAGGCGCCAGAAGGCCGCGTCTTCGGGCAGGTGGTCGTACGCCCTGTTCCGCCCCATGGATACTCGCTGCGTCACGCGGACGAGGCGCGGGAGGAGGGTCTCAGAGTCAGCGAGGACCCGCGCGCTGCGCGAGAGATCGCCAGGCTCACCGAAGGCGGGGAGTACAGGCCGCTGAAGAGCTCCCCTAACCTGCGACGTGGCTGGGAGCTCATGCTCGAGGATGCGCGATCTCTGGTGACCGCCATCAACTACCTCTATCCTGCTGGCGTCGTCCACTGGTACCTCAGCAGGGAGGGGAGGCTAGATCTCACGAGCTTCAGGGAAAACGCGGCGAGACAGAGTGGGATCTACAAACGGGTTCAGCGGCTCACGGATCAGGGGGTGATCGATGCGGCCATCGCCTGCTGCGAGGACTCAGTGTGTCTCAAGAAGACCCTCTGGGACGTGGATGAGGACACGCCCCTCGACGTTGACCGGGGCGAAGGTGAGATCCCCTGTCCTGAGCCATGCAGCATCTTCGTCTCCTTTGCGCGGCGGGTGAGGCTATTCGAGCGGGAGAGAGACCTCGACGCCACAGGCCTCTCGCCCTCGGAGACAGAAGACCTCGCCGCCCTCGTCGAGGCCGCGGCCACAAGAGAGGTAGATTTCGCCCGCGAGGCCGAGTTCGAAAAGCCGCTGAACGAGAGGAGGATGCGCTATAGGAGGCTCACCCTCGTCCCCAAACTGCGCCGGAACGGGTAGAGAACCTGCCGAAGCCTCAGGTGACGCGATGGCGGTTATCCATGTGCTGTTTCCGAACGGGCTTTTCGGGGTATCTCGTTGTTTCGAGAGACCAACTCCGCGAAGATGGAGGTAGTGAATGGCGCGCAAGAAGAGAAGAGCCGCCAAAGCCGGTGCGAAGGCAGGAGCAAGGGTGGCACCCGTGGCCGGCAGGACCGCAGGGAAGGCAGCCTGGAAGCTCGGCAAGGCCGAAGCCAAGCTAATACGCCGGGCGATGAGCTCGCAGGAACCGAAGAAGACCCGGTATCTCAAGTACGGATTCTTCATCCTGATCGGGCTTGCCATCGGGGCCGCTATCGCCCGTTCGAAGAAAGGCGAAACGTCAGGCGAGTCCTCATCCTACACGGGAACGACCGGACCCCACGCCCCCGAGCCTGGGAGCCCGGCAGGAGAGCGGGGCCAGACCTGGGGTAGTGGCACCCCGACAGGAACGGCAGGTGGCGGTGGCCAACAGAGTCCCGAGGATGCGAACCGTACCGGCGCCGAGCGAGAGTACTCGGATCCCTCGTCCGGGCCTTTGATCGGCGAGCAGCATAGTGACGTCGAGGGCGTAGGCGAGCAGCAAGAGGAGATAGAACAGCGCATCCGCACCCAGATCGGCGAGGACCCGCGCACCGCGGAGATGCCGCGGGTGAACATCGAGGTAAACGACGGGATAGCCGAGTTGCGCGGTACCGCGCCCTCTGAGGACGCGAAACAGGCGGCTGGTGAGATCGCCCAACAGGTCGAAGGCGTCCGCGAGGTACGAAACCTGATACAAGTCAGCTAGTCAGCTAGCGTCGCGGGCTGCGCCCCACGCTCGAATAGACGCCCCGCCGTCTTGACGGGGCGTTTTCTCTGCCCCGATTCTCCTCGAGAGGCCGAAGCTGACAAGCGGAGGCGCAAGCCTGAGCGTGCTGACTTGCTGCTCAACCTCGAATGAGGTCGAGCAACTCGTCGCGTTTGCGCTCCATCATCTGTTTGTCTTCGGCCTCCACGTTCAGGCGGAGGAGAGGTTCGGTGTTCGAGGGGCGGAGGTTGAACCACCAGTCGCCAAGGTCGACCGTGAGGCCATCGAGGTAGTCTACCTTTGCGTCTTCGTTACTCGAAAAATGGTCTTCGACCTTCCCTAGGATCGCTCTCTGGTCTTCTACTTCGGAGTTGATCTCACCCGAGCGGATGTAAGGGTCGATGGGGGAGAGGAGCTTGGAGATGGGCTCTTCCTGGCGGCCGACGAGCTCGGCGATGGTCAGCATGGCGATGATGCCTGAGTCGGCGAAGTAGTTGTCCCTGAAGTAGAAGTGGGCCGAGTGCTCCCCGCCGAAGGCAGCGTCATGCTTTCGCATCTGTGGTTTGATGATGGAGTGGCCTGCCCTGGTCCTTATGGCCTTCCCGCCCTCGCGCTCGACGAGTTCGGGGAAGGCCTTCGAGCAGACCGCGCTGTACAGTATGGTGGCGCCCGGCTCCTTCTCGAGCACGTTCTTCGCTATGAGGGTGGCCGCCAGGTCGCCGGAGATGGTTGTGCCCTTCTCGTCGATTATGAAGCACCGGTCGGCATCACCGTCGAATGCTACCCCGAAGTCAGCGCCTTCTGCGACCACGCGCTCCTGGAGCTCTCTGACGTTCTCGGGCTCGATCGGGTTGGGTGGATGGTTGGGGAAGCAGCCGTCGAGCTCGAAGTACATCGCTACGTACTCGAAAGGGAGGTGCTCGAAGATGGGTGGGACCATCTTGCCAGCCATTCCGTTTCCCGCGTCAATCACGATCTTCAGCGGCCTCAGGCCCTCCGTCTGTATAAAGCTCAGGCAATGTTTCGCATAGTCTACTGTGATGTCGGTCTCCTCCACGGAACCCGGGTGTTCAGCGGGGCCGGGGAGATCCCCGGAGACGATGAGGTCACGGATCTGGCCGAGCCCCGCGTCTCCCGAGAGGGCGATGGCTTCCTCCCTGCAGAGCTTGAAGCCGTTGTAGTCTTTGGGGTTGTGCGAGGCCGTTACCATTGCCCCACCGGGCTCCTCGAGGTGCCCTACGGCGAAGTAGAGCGCATCGGTCGAGACCAGCCCAAGGTCGAGGACGTCTGCACCCGCTTCCGTAACCCCCTGTATAAAAGCCTTCTCCAGCGCCTCGCTCGAGATGCGCATGTCGCGGGCCACGACGACCCTGGAGCCCGAGAGATCCAGATGCTTTACGAATGCGCGGCCGATGTCGGTGGCCACGCCCTCATCCAGGCTCTCAGGATAAATGCCGCGGATATCGTAGGCCTTGAATATCGACTCGTCGAGCATCTCCTACCTCCGGACTCCTCCCGGTCTGTGTGCGACCTGTGGTATTCGGCATCCGGTACAATAACCGGTTATGGTCCATCCTGCAGACCGGTGGCAAAAACCTGGCGATTTGAAGGTAAAACGTAAGGGCGTGGCGTTAGACCACGCCCTATTGACACCAGTTTGACACCAACCCGAACGGCTTAGAGTCAGGACAGCGCGGCTTCCATCGCGGCGGCTGTCTGTTCGCCCATAGACGGAATCCAATGCGAATACCTATCCAGCGTAATTGCGATGGACGAATGCCCCAATAGTTCCTGTACAAGTTTCGGATGCACGCCCCAGCGGCAAGGTCGCTGCGGTGTGGCGTAGGTCGTGAAACCGGACGGAGCGCGGCAGTCCCACACGGTCTAGCAGGGGCTTGAAGTAGTCGTCCGTAACGGTCGAAGGGCGCATGAGCGCACCCTTGCGCGTAGGGAATATCAGGTCATTGTCTGCCCACGACGCGCCCGCCTTCAGGCGCTCTTCGTTCTGGCTGATCCGGTGGCGGCGTAGGGCTTCCAGCGCTCGCGGTGTCAAGTGAGCGCTTCGTCCCTTGCCGCCCTTGGGCGTCGTGAACCGTGGTCCGTTCTTAGCGGCGGAACGGGTGCGCTCTATTCGCAGGATGCCAGCGTCCGCGTCCAGGTCCATCCAGCGTAAGGCGAGCAATTCGCCTATGCGTGCACCCGTGGTCAGCGCGAGCGTGTAGAGCGCTTCGTGGCGGTCGCCTGCGACGGCTGCCAGCAGAGCCTTCTTCTGATGTGTATCCAGCGGCTTTATCTCTTCAGCGCGGGCCTTGGGTTTCACGGTTGCTTCCGCCACGTTCTCACGGACCAGCCGCCACATCTGCGCTTGCTTCAAGGCTTTGTGCAAGACGGCGTGTATCAGTTTCACGCTCGCCGGAGACATGGTGCTGCGCTTCTTATCGTATAGCGTCTGGATACGTCCCGGAGAGAGTTTCGCCAGCTTCACGTTTCCTAGCGCGGGTTTCAGGTGTAGCCGGATGTTGCGTTCGTAGTTCTCCCACGATACAGGCTTTACGGAATCCCGGATGCTTTCAAGCCACCTATCCAGGTACTCGCCCACGGTCAATCCTTCTGAGTCGAAGGTCAAAGCGCCGGAATTGCGAGCGGCCAAGGCTTCTGTGAGTTTGTCCGCCGCTTCCTTGCGGGTTTTGCCGTAGAGCGTCTTGCGCTTTGTTCCGTCGGGTGTCTCGACAGTGTAGCGGGCCATCCAGCGCCCGTCTTTCCGGCGGCTGATGGAGCCTTCGGAGTTTGCTCGTCTACCCATTACCTATCCTTCCTTAGTTTCTCATCAACTACTGTTTCGGGACTGTCTGTTTTGCCAACGTATATACTGCGCTGTTCGCTGCCTTCCCGGAATCTGAAGTACCAATACCCCGGCCCAACATGGCCGGTCTTAGGGTTGCGGTGATGCTCCCGCTGGAGCAGCCCGCCACCATAGGCGCGACGCTCCGCTACCACGGTTTGCTTTACGTCTGCGCGGCGCCGGTCAATCGCCGCTTGTAGCCCGTCCAGTTCCCTGGTGCTCATATGGGATATGGCTTTCACGACGCCTTCCAGAACCGGTGTATCGTCTGTGTGCATACACATATTATAGCACGGCGTAAGGTCTGCGACCGGCGGATTAGAAGTCCGAGAACTTACATCCTAGGCTGTACTGATGTGTCCGGTGATTTGCTTCGTTTGCAGCATTTTTGCCGCTTCAAAGGTTTGCTTATGTTCGTCTCGTACCGGCGTGTACCAGCCCGGTTGCAGTACGGTTGCAGTAATGTTCTCCTATCTGCGTAACCTCCAAGGCCGGAAGCGCCATCCCCGTGAAGTTCTCCTTGGGCGGTGATCAGGGCATCGATATCTTC
>DATDKO010000214.1:0-4413 GCA_036519935.1 Rubrobacter sp.
TTCCCGAACGGGTCTCAGAGAACCCGCCCGAGGGCGCCCTTATTCACCTCGGTCCCTACAGGAGCGCCGGGATTTTGGACACCTGCATCGAGGCGCTCGGCAGGATCTTCCCGCTCAAGAGGTGCTCCGGGGATGGGGAGGTCTGTTTCTACGGGCAGATGGGACGCTGCGCGCCGTGCATGGGCATGGGCGAGCAGGAATACCGCGAGCGGGTCATAGACGAGGTGATCGCGCTTTTGCGCGGCGAGGGTGGCGAGGAGCACCTCAGGGCGCTCGTCAGGGAGCGGGAACGGCTGGCCGCCGGGCTCGAGTTCGAGGCTGCGGCCAGGCTGCGCGACCTGATCTCCGGTATAGAGCGGATACGCCTCTCCAGGACGGTAGTGGACGCTGAGGGGGTGCAGGCCGTCATCGCCCCTTCGACGGAGCCTGGTGTGATAGAGGTCTTCATCCTGTGCGCAGGCCGACTTATAGCACACCGCGGCTTCGAGCCGGGCGATGCGACCGGACTAGGGCGCTTCGCCGTCGAGGTGCTGGTGAGTGCTCAGGAGAACGGTTCACGTCCCGAGAAGGAAGGTTCGAACGAGGCGCGAATCGTCGCGGCTTATCTCAGGCGTCGGCAGGTGGTGGTCGAGGCCGTGCGTTTGAGGGAAGCGCCGGATCTTCTGAAGGCGGCAGAACGAGTCGCTGAGGCTGCGGCCCCGCCGGCTTGAGGACCCGTCGGGTCGGGAGGCTTTGTACTCCATCATGCTAAAATAGAACCAGGCGGATTGACGGTCTTTGTGTATAAGAAGAGAGTTTAGCCGGGGATGGTACAGGATCTACAGGGTGTGACGCGCAAGATACTTCTGGTCGACGACGAGCCGTCGCTCCAGAAGATGCTCACGCATGCCCTCGAGCGCGAGGGGTTCCAGGTCCAGGTCGCTGGTGACGGCGAAGCCGCTTTGGAAGCATTCAAGACCTTCGAACCGCACCTGATAGTGCTCGACATCATGCTCCCCAAGCTCGACGGCACTGAGGTCATAAGGAGGATCAGGGCGCAGAGCGACGTGCCTGTCATCATGCTCACCGCCCGCGACGACGAGATAGACAGGGTCGTCGGGCTGGAGCTCGGGGCGGACGACTACGTCACCAAGCCTTTCGCCGTCAGGGAGCTGGTGGCGCGTGTCAGGGCGATCATGCGCAGGGCCGCGGTACCGGCGGGCCAGCGTCCGGACGAGCTGACCTACGACAGGCTCAAGATCAACCTGCCAAGTCGCAGGGTGTCGGCTGACGGTGAAGAGGTGGACCTCACCTACACCGAGTTCGAGCTCCTGGTGACCCTGGCCTCCAGCCCCGGCAGGGTGTTTTCGCGCAGCGCGCTTCTGCGTAGAGTGTGGGGCGACGAATTCCGCGACGAACGCACGGTGGACGTCCACATCCGCCACCTCCGCGAGAAGATAGAGCGCGATCCCAGGAACCCCGAATTCATCCACACCGCGCGGGGTGTCGGATATGTTTTCCGCTAAAGAACGGTCGAGCCCGGATCTAGACTTCAGGCGAAAGGCCAGTAAGCTGCTCGCCTCGAAGAAGGGGGGCGAGTTCAGGCCCCGCCTGAGCATGCGCATCTGGCTCACGGCGCTCTTCGTGCTCGTAACCGCCTTCGCGGCGATAACCGCTTACGAGATCGTTCATCCCATCCTCTCTGAGACGCTCAACCGCTCTAGCGAGGCCGCCTTCAAGCAGGTCGGGGACCAGTTCGAGGACCAGGTGCAACGGTTGAGGGAGCGCGGCGAACCCGTGACCGAGCAGCGCATCAACGCGTTCGCCCGCTCCCACGGGTTGCAGTGGGGCATAGTCAGGGCCGAGGATGGCCAACAGACGCAAGGGGACCTGGAGAACTGGTCCTCCGGGCCGGTGAGGCGTGCCGTAGAGGAACCCAGAAGGCCTAGCGACGACATGGAACCGATCGAGACGGGCGTCCACAAAGGACAGCTGCAGGCCACTTACGCCCATCCCATAAACGTGGACGTCAAAGGCAAGGCCGAGCCTCAGCCTCGGGCCCTAGTCTTCGTCAAGTTCTTCACGGAGAGCGATATCGAAAACGTGCAGGCGGCGATGAGGAATATAGAGCGATTGGCCCTACTCGCCGGCGCCCTGGCGCTGCTCATCGCCGGGTTCGCAGGGTACTTCGCGGCGGTTTTGATCTCCCGGCGCGTCAGCCGCCTGGGGCTTGCGGCCGAGCATCTGGCCGCCGGTAACTTCGACGCGAGGATAACGACGCGCGTCGAGGATGAGGTCGGCGCTCTGGGCGCGACGTTCAACGCTATGGCAGTCTCCCTCAAGGGGGCTTTCGACCAGATAGGGCAGGAGAAGGAGCGCGGGAGGGCCATACTCGACGGTATGACGGACGCGGTCGTCGGTGTGGACAGAGACCTGAACCCAGTCTTTTTGAACCCCCGGGCGAGGAAGCTCCTCGAGTCCTCCGACCATGCCTTCCACAACCGCCTGCAGGAGGTACTCGCCAAGACCCGATACAGCGGTCCCGTGACAGAGTCCGAGGCGAAAGCCGGGGACAGGATCATCGAGATCCGGGCTGCCCCCCTCGAGGACGGGGCACTCGCCATCCTGCGCGACGTCACGAAGGAGCGCCACATGCAGCGCGTCAAGGCCGAGTTTATCGCCAACGCTTCCCACGAGCTCAAGACACCTCTGACGGCCCTCTCCGGCTACCTGGAGATGCTCGAGGACGAGGATGATGAACGGGTCAGGGCGGAGTTCCTGAACGACATGCGAGCCCAGACCAGTCGCCTGCAGAGCCTGGCACGCACCCTGCTCGACCTCTCGCGCCTCGACGCCAACGCCGTCACCTTCCGAACGGAGGAGGTCGACCTCGAAGACCTGCTCCACGGGCTGCGCAGGGATTTCGGCTACACGGGCCGCTCACTTAACATCAGGGCCGAGGAAGACGTGCCGCCCGTGGAGACAGATCCGAACCAGCTATACAGGGCTCTCGCCATCCTCGTGGACAACGCCCTCAAGTACTCGGATGAGGGGTCGCCCGTCGACCTCGGGCTCTCCCTCCAAGATGGGCGGGTCGTTATCAGCGTAACGGACCGCGGTTGCGGCATCCTGGAATCCGAGATACCCCACATCTTCGACCGTTTCTACCGGGCCCAGGGCTCGTCGCGCGCCGATGGTACAGGCCTGGGACTCGCCCTCGCCCATGAGATCACCGACCACCTCGGAGGTGAGATCCAAGTTCACAGCCGCCCCGACGCCGGAAGCACCTTCTCCGTTCTCCTCCCCCTGACCGCAGACCCCCCTGGCAAGAACGGGAGCCGCGCTCTTAAGTCACTACCTGAGGTATAGCTTACGCTTTAGGGGCTCAAGGGGTACAATACATCTGGGGCAGCATGGCCTCCGTAGATTCTCCCCCCTCCCTACGGACCGTGCTGCCCCTTCATGAGCTATTCAGCAAGTCAGCACTTCAGCAAGCAAAGGGCTGACTTGCTCATAAGACAACGGGGAGACCGAGAAGGGTCAGGAGAGGTCGTACGGGGGCGAGCAGGATATTCAAGACGGGGAGGTTGGTTACGAACGAGACCAGGATGATGCCCAGCAGGATCATGGGTCCGTACTGGTTCATGAAGGCTACAAAGCCGTCAAGGGCGCGCGGCAGGAAAGGGAAGATCACCTTCGAGCCGTCGAGCGGGGGGATGGGGATCAGGTTGAAGACGAAGAGCAGGGCGTTGGTGAAGGCAACCATGACCACGAGTATGTACAGGTAGCCGCCACTGTCCTGGAAGGGTGGCAGCAGGTAAAGGGCTGCGCAGACGGCCACGATCAGGAGGTTCGAGACGGGTCCTGCGAGAGCGACGGCCACGGGTCCGAACACGCCACCCCTGAGCTTGGAGGGTACCACCGGCGTTGGCCTGCCCCACCCGAAGCCGGCCAAGAGAAGCATCATGCTGCCTAGCAGGTCGAGGTGTGAGACGGGGTTCAGGGTCACCCTACCGTCGCGATATGCCGTGTCGTCGCCAAGGAGGTAGGCCGAGGTCGCGTGGGCCGCCTCGTGCACCGTTATACCTATGACCAGACCGAAGAGGAAGGCCACAGCGGCGGACGGGTTCGCTTCGAAGAGTCTCAGGAACATGGATGCTCGTATGATACACGCAAGGCCGGAAGGAGGAGTGTGGCCGGCAGGCTAGTCTGCTTAGCCGGACTTGGAGACGGTGACGGTGACGTGGTTGCCGGCGTCGGCCGTGTAAGAGGAGAGTTGGGGGTCCAGGACGTCAGCTGAGTCAGCCACGGTGCCTAGTTCGGTCTTACCGGCCGTGACGGAGTCGTTGACGCCCGCTTCGCCGTCGCTAAGCACCAGGGCGACGCTAACGCGGACGTCAGGATTGGCGTCTGGTTTTATCTCTATGACGTTAG
>DATDKO010000215.1:0-3575 GCA_036519935.1 Rubrobacter sp.
CTCTTAATCTCTAGGTTCCAGGTTCGAGTCCTGGGCGGCTCACTCGAAAAAAGCCTTGATTTGCAGGTAAAATGTGATGGCACTTAATGGCCTTCGGCGGAACGCCAGGGGCTATTTACTGCAACCGTACATCTTCTGATCTTTGGTCAGGCTAACTCGGAACAGGATGCTCGACGAGAATCCCCCTGGCGGATCTCGCCGGGATGCCGGGAACGCTCCTCTGCTTATCCCTGGTGGATCTGCGCTCTGCGAAGCGCAGTATTGCGCTCGTGGAAGCGCAGAAGAAGACTACGGCCTGACTGCAACAGGACAGGACTTCCTCCATTGCAGATGACGCAGCGCCGTCCATGCCTGGTAGGACGTGGGAGTAGGTGTCGAGGGTTAGCGTGATGCTGGCGTGTCCCAGGGGTTACTGGACGTACTTGGGGTGGATGTTGCGGGCGAGGAGCAGGGTGGCGCAGGTGTGCCTGAGAGGTCGTAGAGACCGGTACTCTCTGGCAGCTCGGCGCGCCTCAGGAGAGCTTTGAAGGCACGCGAGAGGTTGCGGTGGTTGAGAGGCGTGCCTACGGTGGAGGGGAAGACGAGACCGTGGTCCCGCCAGAGGGAACTACGCCTCTTTCACCGATGAGCGCGCAGCCCGAGATTCCGTCATCTTCGAACCTTACATCACGCCCGGATCCTACTGTATGGTGTGCTTCGTGCGTGGCCTTCGCCACCATCTCGATGAAGCTCCTGACGGCCGGGGGGGTCCGGCGTACCGTAGGGTCTATCGAGGCCGACGGATTCGAATGCGTAGCCCGAGAGCAGCTTGCGAAAAACCCGGCGAACGTGCGCGGGCCTGCGAGCACCTCGAGCAGCACGAGCGCTCTCCGATCGCGACGACTACACCGCTGGTTCCCTCTGGAAGGACTCGTGCGAACTTCTCGAAGGCGTCGAGCCTCTCGGATAGGCAGGACCGCGAGTCCTGCAGCGCGTGGGTGAGCGAGGCTGCTGCGTGGAGGCGGGCCTTACGATGTACCTCCCTCCATACGGCGCCCTGGTAGCTCCTGTGGCCCCTGCCACGCCTCAGGGAGTCGTGCACGGACCTCGCCTTGAGGTGCCTGAGCGCGAGGTGTGGGCTACCAGTCCCTGGGGAGAACGCCCGAGAACGGTAGCTCCACCGCCCGCGCTCGATGCACGAGACTGGCAACGTGAGATCGTAGCCGGCAGCAACCAGAACGCTGGAGTTCACCACGCGGTTCTGTTTTGCGCCGATGAGCTAGTCTCCCTCCAGGATCAAGACTCGCAGGCTTCCCTCATTCACGACGCGAAGCTCGGGTACGCTGCCGGCTTCGTGCAGCTCCTCTATGCGCAACGTTCCTGCCTGGAGGGCGCCTTCGAGGAGGGAGATATCCTGCTCCGCATGGGTGTCACCCTGTAGCGGAAATATGTGCAACAGGCCGTGGGAGACGGGTTCTCTTATCTCTAGGCTTTGCAGTGCTTGGGCGAGGGTTTCGTCCATGTTGTGTCTCCTTTACGTACCGTCTTCCGCGGCACCCGCTCTCAAAACTCACCTCGGACCTTCAACCTATCTATGTCGAGAGCATCGCCTCCTGATACAGCACTTTTTTAGAGGGATCCTGATGCCCAAGACTTGATGCCTGTCGCTGCGGTTTGCGGCAACCCGCTCTTAGCCACGCCTATGAGGAGCGAACGCATCCAGGAGTGACCGCTCCGGGGTGCCTCTTTCTGCGAGGTTCGGTGAATAACGGTCAATCTGCGAGGGGAGCCCGCATCTCCACCGCGGTGCCCCATCCCGGCTCCGAGGAGACATCCAACCGGCCGCCCAGCAGTTCCATACGCTCCCTCATGGACCTTAGGCCCACCCCCGTGGCAAGTCCGCCATCCGTCCGGTCGTCCCGCCCTCCGCCGTGCGGGTCGAAGCCCGACCCGTCATCCTCGACGCGCCCCCTGAGCCCCGCGTCGTCTACCTCCAGGCTTACCTCAATTCGCGTGCATCCGGAGTGCGCGAGCGCGTTGCGCACGGCCTCTCTCATCACCAGGTACGCCTGCTCTTCGGCGGACGAGGGAACGGCCGACTCGTCGCCCGCCACCGAGAGCGTCGCCTCCACTCCGGGCGGTACATGGGTGTCCAGCAGGTCGCGCAGCGCGGCCCCCAGCCCATCGCGCGTCTCCTCCGTACCTGGGCGGGTGAGCTGCGCGGAGAGGTCGCGGGTCTGATCGAGGGCGGCCTTGGTGGCCTCGGTGGCGAGCTTTAGCTTCTCGGCGGCGCGCGGCGGGTCGCTCGTCGCGTAGGCCGCATGGAGCTGGAGGCTCTGGTGCACGACTCCCATGGTGTGGGCGACGCGGTCGTGGAGCTCGCGGCCGATCCTCTCGCGCTCCGCGGCCTCGGCCTGCGCCGAGGCCTCCAGGGCGCGAAGCCGGAGGCGTTCCTCCTCCGCTTCCCTGCGGCGGGTGATGTCGGCGAAGAGGATGGCGACCTTGCGCTCTTCCGGGACGCCTATGCGGAACGCGTAGACGTCGTAGAACCGGCCGTCCAGGTGCTCCGCCGCGTTTTGGAACCGCTCCGGCTCACCCGTTCGGGCGATGCGCCCGTAGGTCTCGAACCAGTGCTCCTCGTGGCGCGGCTCGAGCTCCCGCATCCGCTTGCCCGCGGCGTCGCGCAGCCCCGTGTGCCGCTCGAAGGCCGGGTTCACCTCGAGGAAACGGTAGTCGACCGGCTTGCCCGCCCCGTCGAAGATCACCTCCACGATGCAGAAGCCCTCGTCGATGGACTCGAAGAGCGTGCGGTACTTCTCCCCAGAGGCGCGCAGGGCTTCCTCGGCGCTGGCGCGTTCGATAAGCGGATAGACGCGGACTGCCGTCTCGCGCAAGAGGGTCAGCTCGTCTTCGCGCCAGACGCGCGGCTCGCGGGCGGTGACGTTGATAATGCCGACCCATTTGCCTTGATAGAAAACCGGCACGGCGGCGAAAGCGCAAATCTGGATTGCCGTGAAATTCTCCGCACCGCGCACCGTGTGCGGGTCTGCGGCGACATCGTTGCAGACCATTGTTTCGCCGCGCAAAAACTGCTCGATAGCGTCGGGCGTGACGTAATCCGAGAAACGACGCTCGGCGACGATACTGACCGTCGTTTCCGCGTCGCGGTATTCGCGCTCGATCGTCACCCCCTTGTCTTCGTGGACGTGGGGGAAGAAACAGCGCGAAACGTCGAGAAATTCGCCAAGACTGTCAATCGCCGTCTGCTCGATCTCTTCCGGCCCGCTCAAGCCGCCGAGCCGTTTGTCCAGATCTATGATGAACCGCTGGTTCAATTCACGGCGTTTGCGCTCGGTGATGTCGTTGAACACGATAGCGAAGCGGCGGCTGCCCGCGCCGCCTATGCGCGATATATACAGATCAAACCAACTGTCGAGCGGCGCGAGGTAATTCTCGAAGCGCAGGCTTTCGCCAGTCTCGACGACGCGCCCGTAGGCCTCGAACCAGGACGCTTCGGCGTCGGGGAAAATTTCCAACGCCCGCTTACCGACCGCGTTCGTCGTGCGCAGCATCCGGTCGAAACTCGGATTGGTCTC
>DATDKO010000216.1:0-18190 GCA_036519935.1 Rubrobacter sp.
CAGAGCCTGCGCGGGGAGTATGAGGGAATAAAGGAGATATACCGGACAAGGAGGAACGAAATGCCCGAAGCCCAGGTCAAGATGAACGTCAGGGGCGCTGGCCAGAAGGCAAGCATCATAGATGTGCAAGGGGAGCTCACCGCCTTTGCCGAGGACGTGCTTATGGACGCCTACAACCAGGCTTCTGATGGGCAGGTAAGGGCGATCATCCTGAACTTCGAGGAGCTAGAGTATATGAACAGTAGCGGCATCGGACTCTTGGTTACGCTGCTGATCCGTATCAACCGCGAGAAGCAGCGACTGCTTACCTACGGACTAAGCGACCACTACAGGAGCATCTTCCAGATCACGCGCCTCGACGACGCCATCGCCATCCACGATTCGGAAGAGGAAGCCGTGAGGGCCGCGAACTCGGCATAGAGACGTGTCGACGAACGCCCACCGAAGGGAGGCGCATGATGACCGAGCAGACTCCGCAAGGTGAGACGAGAGAGGAGGAGAAGCACAAGCCAGAGCCCCGCGACGCCGCCTACTGGGCCAGGTACGCCGAGACGCTCAAGGTCGCCGGCGTGGCCGAGGGCGCGACGAATATCAATGTCGAGGGACGCAGGGCCGTAGGTCCTCTGCCAGGCGTCGGGAAGATGTGGCAGAAGACCTACAGGGTCAGCCTCGTCGGCGCCGACGAGACGCCCGTCGAGGTCATCAAGACCTGGAAAGAGAATTACAAGGACTTCTGGCCCGAGGGGAACCTCTTCTACGCGCCGCTGGCCGGCATCACGCCGGGCGAGGTCGCGCTCATTTCCGGCTCGTTGCCAGGCGGCGTCAAGCTCTCGACGGGCGTGATGGTCCTCTACGCCGATGACGAGTCCTTCTCTTTGATGACGCCTGAGGGACACCCGTTCTCGGGTTGGATCACCTTCAGTTCCTTCGAGGAAGAGGGTACTACCGTCGCCCAGGCCCAGGTTCTGATGCGCGCCAACGATCCTCTCTACGAGATAGGCCTCCGCATGGGCGGCCACAAGATGGAGAACGAGATGTGGCGCAAGACCCTGGAGAATCTGGCCGCCTATTTCGGCGTCCACGAGCCGGTCGAGATGAACCTCGTCTGCGTCGACCCCAGGCTCCAGTGGAGCCACTACCGTAACGTATGGCACAACGCAGGCATACGCTCTGCCCTCTACACGATCACGGCCCCTCTCCGCTGGGGCCGCGACCGCGCGAGACAGGATTAGTCGCGAACTCTAGAGTTGCACTCTACAATCGGGGCGTGGTAGGGACATACGATGCCGTCGTCGTCGGCTCGGGCCCCAACGGGCTCGCAGCGGCGATAGAGCTTGCCCGCAACGGACAACGTGTGGCCGTGCTCGAGGGCCGAAGCACCGTCGGAGGGGGTATGAGGTCGGCGGAGATCACGCTGCCTGGCTTCGTACACGACCTCGGCTCCGCGATACACCCTCTGGGCTACGCCTCGCCGTTCTTCCGCTCGCTGCCGCTAAGGGAGCATGGTCTGGAATGGATCCACCCGCCTGCCCCGCTCGCCCACCCATTCGACGATGGGACGGCGGCGGTGCTAGAGCGCTCGATCGAGGCGACGGCCGCCGCGCTCGGCCCCGACGCGGCGGCCTACCGCCGACTGATGGAGCCGATCTCCGCTGACGCAGGCAGGATAGCCGACTTCTTCGTCGGCAGGCCAAGCTTTCTCCGGCATCCCCTGGCGCTCGCGTCGTCCGGCATGTGGTCCCTGCGGGACGCCCGTGCCCTGGCCGAGAACCTGTTCGAGGACGAGAGAGCCAGGGGGCTCTTCGCCGGCAATGCGGCGCACTCCTTCCTGCGGCTGGATGGACCACCGAGCGCCATGTTCGGGCTGCTACTAGGGACGCTAGGCCACGCCTTCGGCTGGCCTTTCCCCAAAGGAGGTTCGCAGACGCTCGCAGACGCTCTCGCGACCTATCTTGCGTCTTTGGGAGGTGAGATTTACACGGACGCGGCGGTACGTTCGGTCGAAGACGTGCCGCGAACCCGCGCGGTACTCTTCGACGTGACTCCGCGTCAGCTCCTCGAAATCGCCGGACGGCACTTTACCGAAGGTTATAACAGCGCCCTCAAGCGCTACCGCTACGGCCCTGGCATCTTCAAGGTGGACTTCGCGCTCGACGGGCCGGTCCCGTGGGCAGCCGAGGGTTGCAAGCGGGCCGGCACCGTCCACCTCGGCGGCACACTCGACGAGGTCGCGGCGGGGGAGGGGGCCGTGGCGCGCGGGGAGCACCCCGAGAGGCCGTTCATCCTGCTCGCCCAGCAGAGCCTCTTCGATCAGACGCGCGCTCCCGAGGGCAAGCACACCGTCTGGGCCTACTGCCACGTCCCAAACGGGTCGACCTTCGATATGACCGAGAGGATCGAGGCGCAGATAGAGCGCTTCGCCCCCGGTTTCAGGGATCTTGTTTTGGGGAAGAGTGTCGCGGGGCCAGCCGACCTCGAAAGGTGGAACCCCAACCTCGTCGGCGGCGATATCAACGGCGGGTACATGGACCTCAGGCAGCTCTTCACCAGGCCCATGCCCAGGATCAACCCGTACTCTACCCCTGCCGGCGGCCTCTACATCTGCTCCTCATCGACGCCACCAGGCGGGGGCGTGCACGGCATGTGCGGCTACCTGGCAGCCCGTGTAGCCTTGCGCTACCTTCAATAACGGGACGGAAGGAGGTCTCGACGCAGGCCCAGAGCGAAGGCTATCGCGGCGTTGTTCAATCCTCTGCGGTTCATAGACCGTCGCTTCTACAGGAGGAAGTACGAGGCTACAGGACGCTAAGAGCGTTCTCCTCTAAACTGCGCGAGGAGACGGACCTCGACAGGCTGGGTGGAGAGCTGGTCTCGGTGCTCAGGGAGACGATGCAACCTGAGCACGCCTCGCTGTGGTTGAGGCCGCCTGGCAGGAGGGAACCCCACGAAAGCGAGGTAAAACATGTTTGAGGTGGTCGTGATCGGCGGCGGACCTTCCGGGGTAACAGCAGCATTGCGCGCCCGCGAGCTTGGCGCCACCGTCGCGCTCATCGAGAGCGAGCACATGGGCGGCGTCTCTACTAACGATGGCTGCGTACCGACCCGCGTGCTCGCCAGGGCCGCGCGTCTGGTGCGCGATGCGGAGCAGTTCGCCGACTACGGACTCGAGGGTGAACCGCCCGCGGTGAACTTCGTTCGGCTGTTGAACCATACGGAGCACGTCGTCCGCACGGTCCAGCAAAAGAAGCAGCTGCGGGCCCAACTCGAAGCTGCGGACGTGCACGTGTTCGATGGGGTTGGCGAGGCTCGCTATCTCGATAGTCATACCCTCGCACTCGGCAACGGAAGTAGCGTGCAAGGCGAGAAGTTCATACTCTGCGTGGGCGGCCACGCGCGTAGGATCCCCTTGCCGGGTAGCGAGCACGCCCTGACCCACAGCGACGTCTGGACGATGAAGGGTCTGCCAGAATCAGTCGCCGTAGTAGGCGGCGCCGCGACAGGATGCCAACTGGCCTCGGTGTTTGCGGCGTTCGGCTCGCGGGTGCGGTTGCTGGAGGTCTCGCCGCGCATCCTGGCGGCCGAGGATGAGGCGGTATCGGAAGGAGTAACCGAGGCATTCGGGCGCCGGGGGATCGAGATCGTTACCGGCATCGGAGGTGTAGCCAAGATCGAGAGAGAAAACGGGCGCCTAAGTCTGTTCTATGCAAAGAAAGACGAAACACACACGCTCGCCGCGGAAACTATCATGTTCGCGGTCGGCTGGTCTGGAAACGTGGAGGGATTGAACCTGGAGGCCGTGGGCGTGGAGACGAGGCGTGGCGGCTACGTGCTCGTGGACGATGCCCTGAGGACCAGCGCTCCGCACATCTTCGCTGCCGGGGACATAACGGGGCGCATGATGCTGGTGCAGAGCGCCACCAACGAGGGGAATCTCGCCGCCGAACAGACCGTGCTTGGCGGGGAACACGGTTACAGGCACACTATCGTACCGCACGGCGGCTTCACCGACCCCGAGTACGCCAGCGTGGGGCTCACCGAAAGTCGGGCTCGCAGCGAAGGGCACGACTACGCCGTGGCGGTCGTACCTTACGCGGAACTAGATCGCGGCGTCGTCGACGGGCACACAGAGGGTTTCTGCAAGCTTCTCGTGGACCGCGCGTCGCGGCGCATCCTGGGCGCGCACATAGTGGGGGAGCAGGCCGTGGAGGTAGTTCAGATCGTGGCGACGGCGATGCGCGCCGGTATGCCCGTGGAACAGTTGGCGGATGTAGAGTTCGCATACCCCACCTTCACAGCCATAGTGGGGATCGCGGCTCGCCGGATCCTCCGCGAGCTTGGCCTGGTGGCCGTCTCGCCGCGGTGGGGCATACCCGAACGTACGCTCGGCGCGGAGTGGGAACACAGCGACCGAGATTGAGATCTCACTCTACCATTCCACGAGTTTCCAGATCTCAGGCTGCAACTCATCTCTCTCGCCTATCTCGACGAAGAGCTCCACGGCCCGCTTGAGGTGTGCCATCGACTCTTGTTCGCGACCCGCTGCGTGAAGCAGGTCGGCCAGGTTGTTGTGTAGCGCGGCCTCCCTGTGCCTGTCCCCTGAAGCCACGCACAACGCCAGGGCGGTCTCGGCGAGCCTCAGGGCTTCACCCGACTCCCCGCCGTGTTCGCGGGCGAGGGCCAGATTGTTGAGGGCGGCCACCTTCACGTCCGAGTCTCCGAGCGCCTCCGCGAGATGCAGACTCTCCTGGAGGTGGCTGAGCGCCGCTTCCTGGTCGCCGAATTTTCCGGCCAGGATGCCAAGCATGTTGTGGGCCTGGGCCAAGGACCGCGTATCGCCAGTGCCTTCAGCCAGCTCCAGCGCCCTGCGGGCGAAGTCGGTAGCCTCGTCATGCTCGTCCTGGCCGTGGGAGAGCAGACTCCAGTCGGTGTAGAGCCGTGCGAGACAGCCCGCGGTCTCGCCTCCTGGCTCTCCGAGTGCTTCGAGGGCAGATTGGTAATGGCTCCTGGCGAGATCCCGCTCCCCCCTGCGGGCGTGGACGTTGCCGATCTTGTGTTCGAGTACGGACAGGTCGTCTTGTCCGGCTGAGGACGCCGCGGCTTCGTAGCTCGCGAGCGCCACGCCGTACTCACCGGCGCGGGTCCGCAGATCTCCTATCGCCTCATGCAGCGCGCTTGCGTCTGGATGTCCGAGCGCGAGCGCCTCCTCGTAGTGGGTGAGGGCATCGCTGTTGGCGTGCAGGCTCCGCGCGTAGTCCCCTGCAAGCCGATGGTATCTTGCGGCCTCATCATCCTGCCCTGCCAGCCTGTAGTGGCGGGCGATCTGGCCCGCGAGGGCGTCTGTTTCGCGTCCGCGGGCCTGCCCTGCAAGCGCGACGGCGGCGCGGCGGTGCAGGAGACGCTTGCGGGCCAGGCTGGTCTCCTCGTAGACCAGGGTTCGCAGCTTGTCGTGGTCGAAGTCGTAGGCGGGGGCCCCTCCGACCGGGCTACCGACCTCCCTGATCAGACCACGCGATGTCAACTCTTCGAGCGCTGTTAACGTCTCTTCTTCGCCCCTGCCGCTGGCCGCCCTGACGGTGTCGAAGTCGAACGACCGCCCGACCACAGCGGCGGCGGCGAGCACCTGCCCCGCTGCCTCACCGACCGTAAGGAGACGGGTCCTGAGGAGATCCTGCACCCCCCCTGGTAGCGTCCAGGCCTCGTCCCCTACGTCCAACTCGCCCTTCTCGACGGCCGTCAGATACTCCGTCAGAAAGAGCGGCAGGCCTTCGGTTTCGTCACTGAGCCGTGTACCCAGCATCCCCTCGCCAGGCACGGTGTGCCCGACGGCGTGTCCGACCAGCTCCTCGACGGCGGCCGGGCCCAACCGCTCCAGGGTCAGGGTCGTCGCCCTCCTCGACCTCCTGGCCTCGGCAAGCAGTTCTCGCAGACGTTGTACTTCATGGACTTCCTCGGCGCGCCAGGTGAGGAGCACGTAGATTGGCTTGTCGTCGAGCCGACGCACAAGGTAGGTCAGCAGGCTCAGTGAGGCGTCGTCAGCCCAGTGCAGGTCATCGAAAAAGAGGACACCAGGAGGAGGACCGTCGAGCACCTCGAGCAAGACCCTCACGACTTCTTTGAAGAAGCGACTCCGGGCGCCCGGAGTGTCGAGCGGCGGGGCGGGCGGCGAGTCAGGGGAGAGGTTCGCCAGGTCAGGCAACAGTCGGGCCGCCTCTTGAACCGATGGGGCCGGCAAACCCTTCAGGCGGTCTGTGGCCTCCCCACCGAGGGCGGCGGAGAGGCCTTCGACGAAAGGTCCGTAGGCCAGGTTCTTCTCGCCTGCGTAGCAGCGCGCGATTACTGCGGTTGCGCCTGAAGCCCGGACGTTGGCCACGAACTCCTCGGCGAGCCTGGTCTTGCCGATACCGGCCTCGCCCTCGACTACAACGACGTGGCCCGCCTCTTCGATCGATCTGTACGACCCGTGTAGCGCTTCCCACTCCAGGTTTCGTCCTACCAGGGGGTTGTCGGGTGAGCGCGGTACGTTGCGCGACGTTTCGACGAGGGGCCTCGTAGAAGCCTCTCTCCGGACAGATGGCCGATGCTCGGAGAGGGCCGGTCGTGGTGGTAGATCGTTCTCCTGGATAGCCCTGTAGAGCAGGGTCGTCTCTTCGAGCGGGGTTACGCCCAACTCCTGATCTAGAACCCTTACGCACTCCCTGTACTGGCGAAGGGCGGCGGCGCGCTGGTCGGACCATGCGTAGAGCGCCATGAGCATCCTGTGGGCCGGCTCATGCAGGGTGTCCATGGCCAGCCAGCGCCTGGCGTGGGCTATCGCCGCCTCCCACTCACCCAGCGCCCCGCGACCACGCGCGAGCCTCTCCAGCGCACCAGCCAGCTCCTTGCGCAGGCTCTCGGACTGGAAAAACTGCCAGTCGTCGAAGGCGACGCTGTCGCGCAGGCCGAAACCGGCCATGAAATCGTCGCGGTATAGCGCAACAGCCTCGGTCAGCGGAAGTAAGCAATCGGGGCATACTTCTGATTCAGGGTGACCGTGCTCTTTGCACCCAGCAAGGAGGTCGTGAAACCTGGTTACGTCAACCCAGATAGTGTCGTCGAGGTCCACGCTCTCCCTGTCGGCGCGCAACCAACCCTCCGCACGGGCCTTGCCCAGTGACGAGAGGGTCCGACGTAGGGCTGCGCGGGCGCGACTCTGGTTGTATTCGGGCCAGAGCAGGCCAGCGAGCGCGTCTCTGGTGTGGCTTTGCTTCGTGACGGCCAGGTAGGCGGCCAAGGCAATAGCCTTGCGCGTGTCGACCTCGACCGGCACACCGTTGTGCTCGATGCGCGGCGTACCGAGCAATAGTATCGTCGTTCGGAACACGCCCTTATCTCCCAGTGGTTCTGCGACGACGATATTATGCCCCCACTACCGCAGCATCGCAACGATTTTCGCATGGTGAGAACATTCGTAACGCTATAGCATTTTAGCTAGTCAGCATATTGTTCTCGCTAAGAGATAGTTTGGACGATAGACCTTTTGTCTCCGGAGGCGCTTCTGCCATATGGCGAGACGAGAAGGCCCCGAGCACCATGGCCCGACGCCATTCGTCTACGGGTGGTACCGTGCTCTAGCGGTCCGCCAGTTTGCGCACGGTGTCTGCTATATGGTTCGCGCTTATGCCTGCTGCGTCCATAAGCTCTTCGGACTTACCCGAGCCCGGCATGTCCCTTACGGCGAGGTGCTCGAAGTGGAGAGGGTAGGGTTCCCCGGAGAGCGCCGACAGGACGGCCTCGCCGAGGCCGCCTTCCGGCCAGTGGTCCTCGACCGCGACGACGTTGCCACCTGTTGCCCGTGCGGCGGCGCGCAGCGACTCGCCGTCTATCGGCTTTATGGAGTAGGCGTCTAGGATGCGCACGGCCAGGCCGCTATGTTGCAACTCGTCTGCAGCCTTGATGGCTTCGTGGACTGTTATGCCCGTTGCGATCACGGTCACCTCGTCTTCGTCGGAGGAGCGCACGATCTTGCTTCCGCCGATAGGGAAGTCTTCCGAGGGGTCGTAGATCACTGGCGTCTTAGGGCGCAGCGTCCTCAGGAAGGCGATGCCCTCCGTGTCGGCCATCTCGGCGACGAGCCTGGCAGTCTGGTTAGCGTCGCAGGGCTGGAGCACGGTCGAGCCGTGCACGGCCCTCATCATCGCCAGGTCCTCGAGGGCCATCTGTGATGGTCCGTCTTCACCGATGGAGACGCCAGCATGCGAGCCGGAGAGACGGATGTTGGCGCCCGATATTGCGGCCATCCTGATAAAGTCGTAGGCGCGGGTGAAGAAAGCGGCGAAGGTGGAGGCGAACGGAACCCTGTGGCGTACGCTCATCCCCACGGCTGCCGAGACCATCTGCTGCTCGGCGATGAACATCTCGAAGTAGCGCCCGGGAAACTCCTCGGCGAACTCCTCGGACTTGGTGGAGTTGCTGACCTCGCCGTCGAGGGCGACTACATCCTCCCTGGCGCCGCCCAGAGCCTTGAGGGCCGCGCCGTAGGCCCCGCGGGTCGCTTCCTCGTCCCCTACCTCCCAGGTCGGCAGCTCGAGCCGGCCGGTCAGGCCTACGGTGAAGTTCTCGCCCGAGCCAGGGTCGGGCTTGCGTACCTCCACCAGAAGGTCGTCGGTGCTGCCGAGTTCCTCAAGCGCCGCCTGCTCCTGGTCTTCCGAAACTGGCTTGCCGTGCATGCCGTCCACGTCTTCCAGGAACGAGACCCCGCGTCCCTTCTTGGTCTTCGCGACGATCAGCGTCGGCACCCCAGTCTGTTCCAGCGCCTCTGCGTAGGCTTGGTCGATCTGTTCTGGGTCGTGGCCGTCGATCTGGATCGTGTTCCAGCCGAAGGCCTCGGCGCGGGCGACATAGTGGTCGCCGTTCCAGCCGTCCATCGTCTCGCGGGTTTGGCCGAGGCGGTTCATGTCCAGAATGGCTATGAGGTTGTCGAGCTTATAGTAAGAGGCGTGCTGGAAGGCCTCCCACATCGAGCCCTCCGCCATTTCGGAGTCGCCGCAAAGCACCCAGACCCGGTAGGGGAGTTTATCCAGGTACTTGCCGGCCAGCGCTATCCCAACGCCTATCGGGAGTCCCTGGCCCAGGGAGCCCGTCGCCACGTCAACCCACGGGATCTGGGGTGTCGGGTGCCCTTGCAGGCGGCTGTGGAACGTACGAAAGGTCAGGAGCTCTTCGTCTGAGATCGCGCCCGCCGCCTTGTACGCCGAGTAGAGCAGGGGGGAGGCGTGGCCCTTGGAGAAGATCAGGTGGTCGTTGTTGGGATTCTCAGGGCCGTCGAAGTCGTAACTGAGGTACTTGCTCATCAGCACGGCGATGAGGTCGGCGGCGGACATGGACGAAGTGGGATGCCCCGACCCGGCGCCGGAGCTCGAGCGGATGCTATCGGTCCTCAGCTGCTGCGCGAGTGCGCGCCACTGCTCGGCCCCCACGGTCTCCTGGTTGATCTGTTGTGTCACCACTTACCTCCTCGGCAGTATCGCCACTCCAACGGATTGTATCTTCTCCTACCCCGCGCCGGGGATTCGGAAACTGTTCTGGTGCGCCTGGCGTTGGCAGTGCAGACGGGGGCTTACGGGCTTTGTTAGAATCCAGAGGGCGAGAGGAAAAGGACCCTGACCGTCCGTTCTACGCGTCGGGTTCGAGAGGGCGGAAGGGAGAACTATGGATCTGGGGGTTCGCAAGTTGACGCTGGGACGCTTCGGGGTAGAGGACGTCGGGGCAGTGCACGAAAACCTGCCGCCGGCGCGCCTGGTCGAGGCCTCCGTGAGAAGGCGGGAGGGTATGATCTCGGGTTCGGGAGCTCTGGTCGTCAGGACGGGCAAGCGGACCGGGCGCTCCCCGAAGGACCGCTTTATCGTCGAGAACGAAGTTACGAGGGAAGCGGTGGACTGGGGCACGGGTAACAAGGCTTTCCCGAGCGACGCTTTCGGGGCGCTCCTCGAGAAGGCGGCCGCCTACGTCGAGAACCTCGAGGAGATCTACGTGGTCGACGCCTACGCCGGCGCAGACCCCCGCTACCGCCTCAACGTCCATGTGGTGACCGAGCATGCCTGGCAGGCTCTGTTTGCAAGGCAGCTCTTCAGGCGTCCATCGAAGGCGGAGATCGACTCCTTCGAGCCTGACTGGACCGTGATCTCGGTCCCAGGGCTCCTTACAGACCCTGAGGAGGACGCGACAGAGTCCGAGACCTTCGTGGGGATAGACTTCGAGCGCAAGGTGGTCCTGATCTGCGGCACGGCCTACGCGGGGGAGATGAAAAAGAGCATCTTCACGGTGCTCAACTTCGTGTTGCCGACCGAACACGACGTTTTCCCGATGCACTGCTCGGCCAACGTGGGGAAGAAAGGAGACGTTGCGCTCTTCTTCGGGCTCTCCGGTACCGGCAAGACGACCCTTTCGGCCGATCCCGAGCGGGACCTGATCGGTGACGACGAGCACGGCTGGTCCGACTCGGGGGTGTTCAACTTCGAGGGCGGTTGCTACGCGAAGACGATAGACCTCTCCCCCGAGAAAGAACCCCAGATATGGGATGCCATTCGCTTTGGCGCGGTGCTCGAGAACGTGATGATGGACCGCCGCACGCGCGAGGTAGACTACTCAGACCGCACGCTGACTGAGAATACCCGCGTCGCCTACCCGTTGGAGTACATAGCGGGTGCGGTCCCCGAAGGCCGGGGTGTCCATCCTTCTGCGGTTCTTTTCCTTACCGCTGACGCCTTCGGAGTATTGCCTCCAATAAGCGCCCTTACGCCTTCGCAGGCCGCTTACTACTTCCTCTCCGGCTACACCGCCAAGCTCGCCGGGACCGAGGCCGAGATGGAGTCCGAGGTCGAGGCGACGTTCTCCACGTGCTTCGGCGCGCCGTTTCTGCCCTTACCGGCCACGGCATACGCCGAGATGCTCTCGCAGAGGGTCGAAGAGAACGACGTGAGGTGTTACCTGATCAACACCGGCTGGTCAGGCGGTCCCCATGGCGTCGGTAGCCGCATTGACATCGCCGTCACCCGCAAGATGGTGAGCGCCGTAATCGGGGGCAAGCTCGATGACGCCGAGACGACGGAGAACCCGTTTTTCGGCCTCAACGTGCCCGTTGAGGTGCCAGGAGTCGATAGCGTTCTCCTCGATCCCCGCAGGACCTGGGAGAGCGGTGAAGACTACGACGAACAGGCCGCGAAACTCGCCGACCTCTTCCGGGAGAACTTCCTGAGGTTCGAGTCACAGGTCTCCGAAGAGGTGAGATACGCAGGACCGCATTCGTAAGTAAGGCATCAGGTGTCGGATACCCGATCGTGCGCGGCGATGCTGGAGCCATGTGTAACGGAGGAGCATCCTAGTCTGTCAATATTAGTGGCAAGGCGCCGTGCGTGCCTTGTCTCTCGACGTGAAGGCAACTGTTTATCGAAAGGATGAGCTGTGGACAGAGAGAGCGGTCAGGATCCCTTCGCTGGGCTAAAGAGCGGCGGGGAAGAGTACAGCGTCTACGACGCCCACTACGAGAGGATCGGCAGGGTGGACGATCTCTTCCTCGACGAGCGGGACGCGGTGACTTACATCGGAGTACAGATGGGTTTGTTCGGGACGAACTCCACCCTCGTGCCGGCCGAGATCGTCAGGGTGAACGACAGGCGGCGCCTGATCGAGGTCGCCGCGGAGGCGGAGACGATCAAACACGCTCCACACTTCGGCAACGAAGAGACCGTATCGCCCGAGCTCGAGAATAGGGTAAGGACTTACTTCGGGCTCGAACCTCTTCTGCCACCCAGTGATCCTTACCCTCCTGACGACACAGGCCGCTTCGGTCCCGACGACAGGGTGGACGCCGAACCGGGCGAGAGGATGGAGGCCCAGAACCGGCAGAGCGGGCTGGCAGGAGACCCGGTGGCTGGCGAGCGCATCCCCGAGGACCGCTGGGACAGGGAGACGACGGCGGATGATATTACGATCCACCGCCGGAGGAGGTGAAAGCAGCCGACGCATCTGGCGCCGTCGAACGTGTAGAATGTCCAGGGAGAGTGTTCGAAGGAGGAACGAGTGTCAGAGAGTGGACCCGAGGCGGCGCGGAGGTTGACAGAGGCGTTCGGCGAGCCCTACAGGGAGGTGGTTCGCAACGCCGTCGACGCCCAACAGAGGAACGTCCAGCTCGCCCAGGGCTGGGTCGAGAGCGTGACCGGCGTGCTAGAGAGCCAGGCTGAGGCCAACCGGGCGCTGACCAGGGCCATGGAGAGCCACACGAACGCCGTGGAGGAGGCGATCAATAGTCAGGAGCGTACCAGCCGCGCACTCGCCGAGAGCCTCGAAGCATTTAGGGATGTTATCGAGCGTAACACCGCGCTCCAGGAGAAGAGCGCGAACCTCGTCCAGGGTTTCTTCGGCGATGTGACCTCGGAGCTCAGGGAGGGGATGCAGGGTAGCCAGGAAGTGGCCCGCAGCCTGATGGAGGGCTCGGAGAGGCAGATGGAAGCGTTCCAGGCGATGCTTGGCGAGGCGATGAACTCCTACGCCGACCTGATGAACGCCCCCTTCGACCTCTACCGCAAGAACCTCGAAGCTTTCGGCAAGCAGCAAGGAGGACGAGATGCAGGCGGGTGAGAAAGGCCTGGAGGTCAGGAACCTTATAGGGGGAAGGTGGGAGGAGAGAGACGGACACGACACGGAACCCGTCTACGATCCGGCCACCGGAGAGATCGTCGCACAGACACCCCTCTCGACAAGAGATGACGTCGACCGCGCCGTAAGGAAAGCAGGGGAAGCGTTCTCCTCCTGGGCTGCTACCCCGGTCGTCGAGCGGGCGAGGATCCTCTTCTCCTTCAAAGATCTCCTGGAGGAGCATTTCGAGGAGTTGAGGGACCTGGTCACTCTCGAGAACGGCAAGGACGCCGCAGACGCCGCAGGGGAGGTCAGGCGCGGCATAGAGGTCGTCGAGTTTGCCTGTGGGATGCCAACCCTTATGATGGGCGACACGGTCAGGGATGTTGCGAAAGGCATAGACAACTCCTCCTGGCGCTATCCTCTCGGGGTGGTTGCGGCCATAACCCCATTCAACTTCCCCTGCATGGTGCCTCTGTGGACCCTGCCGGTGGCAATAGGGGCTGGCAACGCCTACATACTAAAGCCTTCGGAGAGGACGCCCATGTGCGCGGTGAGGTTGGGCGAGATTCTCTCCGAAGCGGGGTTGCCAGATGGTGTCTTCTCCATCGTCAACGGGGCGAGGGAGGCCGTGGATGGAATCCTCGAGCATCCAGGCATAAAGGCCGTCTCTTTCGTTGGGTCCCAGCCCGTGGCCGAGCACGTCTACACGCACGGCTGCGCCCACGGCAAGCGGGTGCAGGCGCTTGCCGGGGCCAAGAACTCGATGGTCGTCATGCCAGATGCCGTACTGGAGAAGGCCGTCCCGAACATAATATCCTCGGCCTACGGCAACGCTGGCGAGCGGTGCCTGGCCGGCAGCGTGCTGGTGGCCGTCGGCAGGGTCGCGGACGATCTCGTCGAAAGGCTCAAGGAGGCCGCAGCCTCGATGAAGATCGGTCCCGGAGCCGAAGAAGGCTCCGAGCTCACTCCCGTCATCCGCGACTCTCACCGCGACAAGGTCCGCTCCTACGTCGACCTCGGAGAAAGGGAGGGGGCCGAGGTCGTACTCGACGGCAGGGAGGCGCCTCTAGAGGATGGCTTCTTTATGGGTCCGACCCTCCTGGACCATGTGACGGGAGAGATGCGGGTCGGCCGCGAGGAGATTTTCGGTCCCGTCCTCTCCGTAGTTCGTGTGGACACGCTCGAAGAGGCCATCGAGTTCACAAACGGCTCGCCCTTCGGCAATGCCTGCTCCATCTATACCGAAGACGGGGCGGCCGTAAGACACTGGAGGGAGAGGGTAGAGGCAGGGATGCTCGGGGTCAACGTCGGGGTCGCCGCCCCGATGGCGTTCTTCCCGTTCAACGGGGTGAAGAACTCCTTCTACGGGGACCTGCATGCCACAGGCAAGGACGGGGTGCGCTTCTTTACCGAGAACAAGGTGGAGATAACGCGCTGGCTCTCCGACCCTGCTGGTGACTCCAGGACCGTCTAGCGTCCCGTAGAGTCCGGCGTCTGACCCCGAGGAAGGGTGGGGCGCCCAACCCTACGCCGCTCGCGTTTGCGAATCTTACCCGTATGTAACGCTGGTTTAAAGATTCTGAAAAAATCTTTGCCAAACTAGTGCTTTTCTATCATCACGTCGGTACAATGGCACGAACGCAAGCACGAACATTGGAGGGGGGCCCCCATGCATCGGCTCGGTTTGATCACATCGGTAGCTGTTCTGGCTGCACTCTCCATCTCCATCGCAACGCTTACGGCTGGGGCACAGACCACGAATAGCACATCGCAGCCTTCGGTCTCGCAAGGCACGGTCACGGGGGCGAATCCCTCCAAGGCCGAGCGGCGCGCGGCCCAGAGCGACATGGCGGAGGAGGAGACCCTGCCCGACTACTCGCAGGTCGTGGACAGCACGCACTCCCGGCGCTTCGAAGCGCCAGGGTGGAAGCGGGGTGGGAGTGACGTTTGGGCCCATGGAGGCGAATACGTCTCGGCGGGCGCCTCCACCAGCGATGCGCGCTTCAAGCTGAAGACCCCCACAAGCGGCGACTACGCCCTCTACGCCTGGTGGCCGGCCCGAAAAGGCAACAGCAGCGCTGCGAGATTCGGCGTGGAGACCGCCAGGGGCACGAAGTGGATAGAGGTGAACCAGTCCAGCGACGGGGGCATGTGGGTCAAGCTCGGCACCTACGAGATGAAGGCTGGCGATCGCTACGTCGTACGCATCTCCCCAGGGGGCGGCTCGGGCGACGTCATCGCCGACGCTGTCGCGCTCGTCAGGG
Source organism: Rubrobacter sp. (assembly GCA_036519935.1). GTDB lineage: Bacteria > Actinomycetota > Rubrobacteria > Rubrobacterales > Rubrobacteraceae > Rubrobacter_D. The sequence goes on from DATDKO010000216.1 coordinate 14,880, forward strand.
GAGCTGTCTCCCCGCCGCCCAACGACCTTGCGCCAGCCGAAGGCAGCGCGGGTTCCGGCAAGAACGTTTACGGCGCCTCGAGCACCAGTTTTGAGCGCCGGGACATAGTACGGTACGGTAGGACGCACATCGGCACCCCCTATTACCACTCTCCGCCCGATGCCTGCTGGGCTTACGAGAAGGAAGACTGCTCCTGCTTTACAAGGCTTGTCTACGAGCAATTCGGCAAGGAGCTGCCGGACGATCCGACAGAACAGTATTGGGACAAGGACCGCAAGTGGGTGTCCAGGGCCAACCTCCAGCGTGGTGACCTGGTCTTCTTCAAGGAGAACGGTCCGGACAACCCAATAACCCACGTGGGGATGTACAGTGGCAACGGATACGTGCTGCATGCTTCGGCTTACTACGCTTACCAGAAGGTAGTCGAGAGCAAGATGGAGTACATCGAGGGATACTTCGGCGCCAGGCGCATCACCCAATTGCACGACCAACTCGAGCCGCTCCCCAACAAGGCTGACTAACTGAAGCGCTGACAAGCGCCCGACAGGGCGCGTGCTGAAATGCTCGTCGTGCATAAGGAGACTCTCAAGCTTCCTTATGCACGACGCTGTAGGGATCAGGCTCCGGGCAAGTAGAGGTAGTAAGGCTTCGGTTCCAAATCGAGCCCTGCGGCCTCCATGATCTGCTGGGCCTGCGGCTCCTGCGGAGCCAGGCGCGCCAGCAGGATCTCGGTCAGGGTCGGCTCCTGCACGTAGCGGACCACGGTCGTATCTTTAGCGCCGGCGAGCCTGCCCGCCGTGGCGGACGCTTCGTCGAGGTTCCCGAAGGAGTCAACGAGCCCAAGATCTTTAGCCTGAATACCTGAGTACACGCGGCCGTCGGCGATCTCACGCACCCTGTCCTCCGGGATGTCGCGGCCCTCGGAGATCACGTCGACGAACTCGGTGTAGTCCTGGTTCACGATCGACTGGAAGATATCACGCTCGTCCGGCCTCATCTCGCGGAAGGCGCTACCCATATCCTTGTACTTACCGCTCTTTATGACGACCTGCTTTATGCCGTACTTTTCAGCGGCCTCTGCGAAGTTGTTGAGCGGGATTATGACGCCCAATGAGCCCGTCAGGGTCGTCTCGTTGGCGACGATGCGGTCGGCCGCGGTCGCGATGTAGTAGCCGCCCGAGGCCGCCGTATCTCCCATGGAGACGACGACGGGTTTACTCGTGTTCTGCCTGAAATCCAGGATGCTCTGGTGCATCTCGTCGCTCGCCGTCACCCCACCACCGGGCGAGTTGACCTCTATCACGACGGCGACGACGCTCGTGTCCTGCCCCGCCTGGCGCAAGGCATCCGCGAGGCCTTCCGGCGTGGTCGTCGGCTGTATCCCGCCCACGGTGTTATCGGCAGGGGCGATCGTACCCTCGACGGGCACGACGGCTATCCTGGACGCTCCGTCGCCGGCCACGTATTCCTCAGCGTAGACGGCGGGGGCTGTCGGGCCGCCAGCCGCCAGGATCAGGACTACCGCCACGATGGCCAGGCCGATCAGACCGAGTGCCATGAGACCTCCCACTACAAAGGGCCACCTGCGCCGCCTCCTGGGCTCCACTGCAGGCCCCTCGGGTTGCCGGGACGGCCCGTTAGAAGTAGTGTCCATTGTGCTCCCTTCGCTGCTGAGTGCTCTCTAATTTTGCGCCAAGATCGCGGGCCCGGTCGACAGAGCGGCCCCGACCACGAGGATTATAAGGCCGATGCAGGGTGGCGCACGAGCCGGTCTGCCCGGCATAGCTCGATCGTCGCCGATGCCAGGTTCAGGGTTGGCGTCGCCGGCGGGGGACGTTCTTCAAGATGTCGTCCTTGGCGGCCTGGGGTGAGATCTTCTCGTCGCGCGCCTCCAGCGCAAGATGCTCACGGTGGTAGACGATCCAGAGGTACAGGTCGAGCTCGGTGCGGTCGGGGAAGGCGTCAAGGATACGTTCCTCCCTGATCATCTCTGCAATCGGGCAGTAACCGTATTCGTACCAGTCCCTAAGGACCTCTTCAGGTGAGACGTAGCGCTTCCAGAGCTGAGAGACCCTGAAGCCGTGCGCCTCTATGTAGGTTGCGAGCCTCCTGTAGTCGGCGACATCGGAGAACTCGACCTCTATCTCGGGTAGTACGCGGTCGATGGGCAGCCGCTCCAGAAGGCGGCGGTGCTCGAGCTTGTGTAGCAGGTCGCGGGCCGTTAGCGCCGAGTCCACAGGCACCCTGCTGCGGAGCTCTGTGACCTCGGCGTCGATCATCTCGACACCCCGCTGGCGGGCTACCGAGACTCTGTGGTTGCCGTCCTGGACGAAATAGGCGTCCCCGATCTTGTACAGGCTGACGGGGGGCAACTCTTCGTCCCTGTTCATGATCTCGTCGATCCGCCTCCAGCGGGTGCCGAGGTTGGGTTTGGAAGGCAGGAAGGCCCTGTCGAATTCTCTGTGGCGTCCGACGCTACCGACGATCTTGGAGACTGGCACCTCGCGCAGCCCCAAATAGACTTGCGAGATGACCCCAAGAGCCCCCTTGACCTCGTCGAAGGAGAGCAACTGATTGGAGCCCGGGTCTCTGCGCAGGTACGCGCCGATCCTTCGCAGAAAGGCCTTTCTGCGGGCGCGTGAAAAATCTCTGTCAGATTGCTCGTGGGGATCCATAAACCTCACTCATAGACCAATCTACAGTCCCCCGGCCTTGCCAACAAGGGTGCGGAGCGCCGTAAGTTACACGTCGAGGATTCGGTGGCCGTAGACGTTGACGATCTTGGTATCTCCCTTCTGTCGGACCCGCTCCTGATCCGGCCCATAAAGGTGTACATGTCCGTGCAGCCACAAGGGAGGATGGTGCCTGTCGATGAGGTCAAGGAAGGATTCGAAGCCCACGTGGGCCACATCCTCCTGGTCCCCGAGGCCGAAAGGCGGGGAGTGGGTAGCGAAGATCCTGGGCTTCGGACGACCGACGAGGGCCCGGCAACGGATTCTGATCGAGAGCGCCCGCGCCCGGCGGCGCATGTGGCGCTCGGTATACTGGTTGGGGCCGCCGGAGTAAAGAGGAGATCCGGAGAGCCCCGCGAGTATCAAGCCGCTGCCTTCCACCTCCACAACCCGACCGTCAAGCGGCGTGCAGCCACCGGGGTACTCAGGGCCATCGGGGCCAGGATCGTGGTTACCAAGTACGTAGTAGACAGGGACGCCGAGAAAGGTGACGATGTATTCGAGGTAATCGAAAGGCAGGTCCCCGCAGGAGATCACCACCTCCACGCCTCTGGCATAGGAGTTCAGGTTCGGACCGTA
>DATDKO010000217.1:0-19120 GCA_036519935.1 Rubrobacter sp.
TTCGCGTAACGGTAAGCCCTCGGGCGAGCGCCGTCCATCAGGCGCTCGCTGACCTCTTCGCCAAACGTCTCCGGCTCGTTTTCGAGGCGTTCCTCGTGGACGGCGTAGGCTTCAGCGCCGAGGATCAGCCTGTGCGCGTGGAGCGTGTCCACCAGGTTGGGGATCTCGACCTCCCGTACTTGCGCGCCGAGTGACCGAAAGACCTCTACGGCCTCGCGCACCCGCGCCCCGACCTCCTCATCGACGTGATCGAAGTAGAAGCTCCTCGGAAGACCGATAGCGGCTCCCCTGAGTCCGCGTCGGAGATCCCGCGCAAAGTCCTCGGCGGGCCAGTCTACCGAGTAGTGATCTTCCGGGTCGTGGCCGGCCAGGACGTTCAGCATCAGGGCGTTGTCCTCCACGGTGCGGGTGATGGGACCGACGTGGTCGAGGCTCCATGAGAGTGGGAAGACACCGCTCTTGCTCACCCGCCCGAAGGTCGGCTTCATGCCGACGGTACCGCAGAGGGCAGCGGGGATACGGATGGAGCCTCCCGTATCCGAGCCGAGCGCGCCGTAGCAAAGGTTTGCCGCGACCGCAGCCCCCGAACCGCCGCTGGAGCCGCCCGTGATACTGCGCGCGTCGTGAGGGTTCCGCGTCGGACCGAAATGCGAGCGGTCGCCTGTGGGACCGTAGGCGAACTCGTGCGTGTTGGTCTTGCCGATCAGGACATACCCCGCCTCTTCCAGTTTCCGCGCGACGGTCGCGCTGTGGTCAGGGACGTGTCCGGAGTAAAGAGCGGAGCCCATCGTCGTGCGGATGCCCCTGGTATAGATGATGTCCTTCAGGGCGACAGGCACGCCGTGCAGCGGCCCCCTGTAACGTCCGGCCAGGATCTCTCTTTCAGCCCACGACGCCCTCTCCAGGGCCCGCTCCCCCATAACGGTAATGAAGGAGTTCGTCACGTCCGCCTCGATTCGCCCAAGCAACGCCCTCACGACCTCGACAGGAGAGAGGCTTCTCGCCAGGAGCTCTCTGGAGAGGCCGGCGAGCGAGCGTGGCAGGTCTGTGATTTGGGCCAAGCCTTCGCTCCTTCGAGGGTGGACGTGTGCAGTATCTCATAGCATTTCCACAACGTCCTCGGCCTTGTGGTGTTCGCGGCGGTGGGGTTAGGGGTGCTTGCCTCTCTCCGCAGGCGCCGCCCCCTCACCGGCGCGTAGGACCAGGATGGCGAGGTCGTCCCGCGGATAGCCCTCCTGGAAGTCAAGGACGACGCCCTTGACTCTCCTGGCTAACGTCACCGCGTCGCAGCCGGCGCAGGAGCTCAGGAGATGGCGCAACTTGCCTTCGCCGAAGAAGTCGCCGTCGGGGGAGCGCGCCTCGGTGACGCCGTCGGTGTAGAGGACGAGGGCCTCGCCAGGCATGAGACGCAGCGACGTATCCCTGAGCTCCGCGTCGGGAAACACGCCTAGCACCCTGCCTGAGCAGCCGACCTCCTCCACCTCGCCGCCGGAGCGGACCAGGAGCGGCGGCGGATGGCCAGCGCGTGAGACGTCAGCCTCTACACCCGCCGAGCCGTCCTGGGGCTCGAGTCGGACACAGGCTGCCGTGCAGAAGCGATCCTCGGGTAGCTGACGGAGCATCGCCTCGTTGAGGGCGGCGAGCACCTCGGAGGGCCTGTCGTTCTTCAGGGTGACGGCGCGGATGGTGTAGCGGGCCAGGGCCGTCACCGACGCCGCCTCTACCCCCTTGCCACGCACGTCCCCTATGGCGCAGAGCCACCCATCCTCCACAGTGTTTATGAGGTCATAGAAGTCCCCTCCCACGTCGTTGGCCTCCCCCACGGGCAGGTACTCTGCGCCGACCTCGACGCCGGGGATCTCTGGCAGGTGAGGCGGAAGCAGGCTCCTCTGCAAAACGCGTGCTATCTCACTGCGGTCCCTGTACAGGCGGGCGTTGTCCGCGGCCAGCGCGCAGCGGTAGACCAGATCCTCGGCCAGCAGGAGGTCATCTTCTTCGTAGCGGCGATCCAGCCTCGAGGAAATGAGGGTGATGGCGCCTATGATCCTCCCCCTCGCCAGTAACGGGACGCACATCAGGGAGCGAGGCGCCAGCCGGTTCACGATCTCCAGATGCTCGCCTTCGAGCTCGCGCTCGTAGAAGGTGGTGTCGGGGAGGTCAGAGAGCAGCACGGACTGCCCGGTCCTGAGCACCTCGGCAGAGCTCCCAGGGTCTCCCTGCCCAAACCGTCTGTGCTCCCTGAGCCTCCTAAGGAGGTCCTCCTTCTCCTCTTCGGCGTGCGCGGCGGCGAGTTGGTTCACGCTCCCGTCGTCCTCCACGATGTCGAGCAGGCACCAGTCAGCGAGCTCGGGCACGAGAAGGCGTGTGATCCCCTCAAGGGTCTCTCTGTAGTCGAGCGAGGCCGAGAGCGCAGGACCTGCCGCCGCGAGCAACGTCAGGCGCCGCCTGGCCGTCACCGCCTCGGCCCTCGCGAGTTGCTCCCTTACGAGCAGCAGGTCGCGCTCCTCCTCCGTCTTCTTGCGCTCGCTGATGTCCTCGACCACCGCGATAAAGTAAGCGGGGTCACCCGAAGCATCCCGCACCAGCGAAACGGTAAGGTTCACCCAGACCTCCTGGCCGTCTTTCCTGAGGTAGCGTTTCTCCATCGTGTACGTCTGGAGCTCGCCCAAAAGCAGCCGCCGCATCTGTTCGAGATCCCCTTCGAGGTCATCGGGATGGGTAATATCCTGGAACGTCCTTTGGAGGAGCTCCTCCTGCTCGTAGCCCACGATCTCGGCCAAGCGCCGGTTTACGCGCAACCAGCGGCCATCGATACCGACCTGCGCGGCACCGATGGCGGCGTGTTCGAAGGTGGCCCTGAAACGTTCTTCGCTCTCACGCAGGACCTCCTCGATCCCGCGCCGTTCTGTGATGTCGTTCTGGACACCAACGAAGTTGGTCAGCCGACCCTCCTCGTCGTGGACGGGCGAGACGTACAGTTCGTTCCAGAACGGCGTCCCGTCCTTGCGGTAGTTCCTCAAGACCACCCTGCACTCCCGCTCTTCTCTCAGCGCTAGGCGCAACTCGTCGAGCGACGACTGGTCACGGTCGTCAGCCTGCAGGAATCGGCAGTTGCATCCCCTAACCTCGTCCGCCGCGTAGCCCGAGATCTTCTCGAATGCGGGATTGACGTAGACGATGGGATTGTCAGGCACCCTCGGGTCCGTTATGACGATGCCGTTAGAGCTCGCGGCGACTGCCCGATCGAGCAGGCGTCGCATCTCCTCCGAAGCGGGCCGCTCCGGGTCTCCACCGCCCCAGGTACGTGAAGAGGAAGTCTCCAATCCCCGTATTCTACAGCCTTCCGCTACCCCGCACCCGGCATGCGAGGACGACCAAGGGATCACCTCCTGACGTTAAGAGCTCGCAGTTTCGGGGTATAACACGCTGGGTAAAGGAAAGCCTGACTACGAGAGGAGAAACGACAGTGGCATACGAGCTACCACAGTTGCCCTACGGCTACGAGGCTTTAGAGCCCACTATAGACGAACAAACCATGCACCTCCACCACGAAAAACACCACAACACCTATGTGACCAATCTCAATGCCGCTCTGGAGAAGCATCCCGAGGCCGACCCGGGTTCCCTCGAGGAGCTTCTCGCCAACCTGGATCAGGTCCCAGAAGATATAAGAAAGGCAGTGAGAAATAACGCAGGCGGCCACTCAAACCACTCCATGTTCTGGCAGATCATGGGCCCGAGCGGTCAGGGAGGAGGAGAGCCTTCCGGGGAGCTTGGCTCAGCCATAGACTCCTCCTTCGGATCGTTTGACTCCTTCAAAGAAAGTTTCGGGGCCGCCGCAGCACCTGGAGCCTTATTCGGCAGTGGCTGGGCCTGGCTCATAGCCAACGCGGATGGGTCACTCTCCATAGAGACCACGCCGAACCAGGACACACCTCTCATGGAAGGCAAGACGCCGGTTATAGGGTTGGACGTGTGGGAGCACGCCTACTACCTGAAGTACCAGAACAGGCGCCCCGAGTACATAGAAGCCTGGTGGGAGGTCGTAAACTGGGACGAGGCCGAAAGACGCTACGAGGCCGCAAGGAACGCCTAGAGTAACGTCTCGCTAGCAAGCACAAGTGAAGGTGGAAGCCCCCGGACTGCACCCCCGGGGGTTTCTTCTTACGCTGGGTTGCGCGTCCAGACGTTGTAATCGAGTCTCCTTCGCGGTGGGGGCAAAGCCTGTAGACTGGGGAGGTAGGCAGAGCGGGAGGAGTTCTCACTTATGCGGCTTGTGATCTTGGGCGGCGTTGCGGCTGGGACCAAAGCTGCCTCGAGGGCGCGCAGGCTCGACCCCGAGATGGAGATCACGGTCTACCAGAAGGAACCGGAGCCCTCTATAAGCGAGTGCGGCCTACCCTATTTACTCTCCGGCGTGGTCGAAGAGCGAGACGACCTGGTGGCGCGCACGCCCGAGAAGTTCGCCGAGAAAGGCATCGAGGTCCTGGTCCGCCACAGGGTAGAGAGGATTGACTCAGGCGGGAAGAACCTTTCCGTGCTAAACCTGGATACGGGCGAGGCTTTAGAAGACACCTACGACCGACTCGTCATAGCGACCGGCGCGCGGGCCGTCCTCCCCCCCATAGCCGGCGCGGAGCTCGAGGGCGTCTTCAAGTTCCGCTTCCTGACGGACACCGATGAGATAGGTAGATACATTGAGGAGCAGTCCCCCAACAAGGCGACGATAGTCGGAGGGGGTTACATCGGGCTCGAGGTCGCTGAGAACCTGTGCCGGCTCGGGATGGAGGTCTCCCTGATCGAAGGCGAGGACAGGGTTGCCCTCGCCTACGGACCCGAGGTCTCGGAGAACGTGGAGGCCGAGCTCGCAGCCAACGGCGTCGACGTCTACACGGGCGAGAAGGTCGATGAGTTCACCGGCGAACGACGTGTCAGGGGCGTGAAGTTCGGGGACAGGGAGCTCGAGACGGACCTGGTCATCGTCGGCGTCGGGATAAAGCCGAACGTCGAGCTTGCCGCAGAAGCAGGGGTGGAGCTCGGGACCACAGGAGCCATCCTGGTGGACCGTCACATGAAGACCAACATCCCCGACGTCTGGGCCGCAGGAGACTGCGTGGAGTCGAACAACCTCGTGAGCGGCAGACCTACCTGGATCCCTCTCGGCGATACCGCCAACCAGATGGGCCGGGTCGCAGGCACAAATGCGGCCACGGGCGACGAGACCCTGGAGTTCCCCGGCATACTCGGAACAGGCATCTTCAAGGTCTTCGACCTCAGCGTTGGCAAGACAGGCCTCTCCGAAAAGGAGGCCGAGGACGCCGGCTTCGAGGTCGTGAGCGCCGGCCTGGAGGCCCACGACCGCGCGGCCTACTATCCCGGCGCCAGGAAGGTCTTCCTCAAGCTCATAGCAGACCGGGCGACGGGTAGGCTGCTCGGCGCGGAGTCGGTGGGCTCTGGTGCCGACAAGCTCACCGACATCTGCGCCGCGGCCCTCTGGGGCAGACTATCCTACCCCGACCTCGTCAACATAGACCTGGCCTACGCCCCGCCGTACGGCCCCGCCTTAAGCCCCGTCATACAGGCAGCTACCATCCTTTCTGGCAAGTTCGACCGGGCCAGGGAAGGCGTCAGGGCCTCCGAGTAGCCAGCACGCTTCGGCTGGCACCTTCGCTCGTCAGCACTTCAGCACGGCGGCTTCGCCGCCTTGTCAACCAGGGCTCGCAAGCGCGAAAGCTGACAGGCTGAAATGCTTTCAAAATCTCTCGACCACTGTTCTGGCGAGCATGTGCAGCGGCAGGTAGTCGGGGCCGCCGGCCTTGGAGTCTGTGCCGCTCATGCCGAAGCCCCCGAAAGGCTGGACGCCGACGAGGGCGCCGGTGATGCTGCGGTTGAAGTAGACGTTGCCAGCCTTGAACTCCCGGCGCGCGCGCTCGAGGTGGTCGCGGTTTTTGGAATAGACGCCGCCTGTGAGACCGTAGGGGCTGTCGTTGGCGACGCGGAGGGCCTCGTCGAAGTCGTTGGCCTTTATGACGGATAGGACGGGGCCGAAGATCTCCTCTCGCGCAACCCTGGCCTCGCGCTCTACCTCGAAGATGGTCGGGCTGATGAAGTAGCCGCTCTGCGGGTCTCCTGGGTCTTCGCCAAGCACGCGCTCACCCTCCTGCTTGCCGACTTCTACGTAGCCTGCGACCTTCTCGAACTGCGGCTCGCTTATGACGGGTCCGACGCTCACGTCAGCACTCTCCGGTACACCGATCCTGAGCGCCTTAGCCTTCTCGACCACCTTATCCAGGACCTCGTCGTAGACGTCGGCGTGCAGGATGGCGCGGCTCGCGGCGCTGCACTTCTGGCCTGAGTAGCCGTAGGCGCTCTTGACGATGTCTGAGGCGGCGGAGTCGAGGTTCGCCGAGTCATCTATTACCATCGCGTCCTTGCCGCCCATCTCGGCTATGACCCGCTTGACCCAGCGCTGGTTCTCTATCTGTCTGGCCGCCAGCTCGTTTATCCTGAGTCCCGTCTTCATCGAGCCGGTAAAGGAGATAAAACGCGTCCTTGCATCCTCTACCAGATAGTCCCCAACCTCCGAACCGTAGCCTGGCAAGAAGTTCAGGACGCCTTCGGGCAAGCCTGCCTCCTCGAAGATCTCGGCCACCACAGCACCGATAACGCTCGTGAACTCTGAGGGCTTCATGATGACGGTGTTTCCCGCGACTATGGCCGCGCTCGACATCCCCGTAAGGATGGCGGTAGGGAAGTTCCAGGGGGCGATGATGACCCCGACGCCCATCGGCTGATAGGTGTAGCGGCTCTCCTCGCCGGGGACGGAGTAGATCTCGACCCCGTCCTTGAGCCTCAGCATCTCGCGAGCGTAATACTCGAGGAAATCTATGGCCTCCGCCACCTGCGCGTCGGCCTCGAACCAGGGCTTGCCGCCTTCGTAGACCTCCCAGGCGAGCAGCTCGAACTTGCGCCGCTTCATTATCGCCGATGCCCGCAGCAGGATGCGCGCCCTTGCCTCCGGCGCCGTACGGCTCCAGGTCTCGAAAGTGGAGGTCGCTGCCTCCAGGGCCATGTCCGCCTCGCGCTCGGTTGCGCTGGCCGTGCGGCCCACCACCTGCGAGGGATCGGCCGGATTCACCGACACTATCTCGTCGTCCGTCTCGACGCGCCTGCCGCCGATGACCGCGGGGTAGCTCCGGCCCAGCCGGGCGCCCACGTCTTTCAGGGCGGCTTGCATAGTCTCGATGTTCTTCTCCTCGGTCCAGTCGAGGTACTCTTCGTTCTTGTACGGTATCAGTCCCATGTCAGGCTCCTATCTCTTCACCCTGGCGGTTATGCTCCCCATCACGTCTCTGGCAACGTAGCCGGCGATCTTGGGGTTCTCCTTGAGGCGCCTGGTCGAGTACTCGTACCAGTCCTCCCCGAAGGGCACGTAAACCCTGAGCTTGTGCCCGGCCCCGACCAGTATGCTCCTTAGTTCCTCGTCTACCCCGAGGAGCATCTGGAACTCGTAGCGGTCCTCGGGCACCTCGAGCTGGTGGATGAGCCTGAGGGCGTGCCAGATCAGGAATTCGTCGTGCGTCGCAATGCCGACGTATACGCCGCCCTTGAGCAGCTCGTCCAGCAGGAAAATGTAATTCTGGCGGACGGTGTCGAAGTCCTTGTAGGCAATCGACCTCGGCTCGTCGTAGATGCCCTTACAAAGGCGCACGGAGAAACCCGCATCGATAACGCGCTGCACGTCTTCGATGCTGCGGCGCATGTAAGCCTGCAGGACCGCGCCCGTATTCTCGTGATGCCCGTATGTGTCGTGAACGATCCTTAGCGTCGCCTCCGTATAAGGCGAGTCCTCCATGTCGACCCGTACAAAGCGGCCCCGTTCCTTTGCGTACTCGACGATCTCCTCCAGGTTCGCCCTGCAAAGCTGCTCGTCCAAGGTAAGCCCGAGCCCGGTGAGTTTGACCGAGATGCCGCTGTCGAGGCCATGCACCTCGAGTGCATCGACTACCTTCTCGTAATCCCTGAGCGTCGCAGCGGCGTCGGCCTTGCTCTCGGTGCTCTCACCCAACAGGTCGATGGTTGCGACGCAGCCCTGGGCGTTCAGGTCTCTAACCGTGGAGATCGCCTCATCGAGAGTATCGCCGGCTATGTAGCGACTGGAGATCCTCTTCACTATGAGCCGCGGGATGGCTGGCAGCGAGTTCGCTATGGCTTTGTCTACTATTCCCATGACTCAAAACCCCACAAAACGGTCTGTATTGCGCCAGGTACACCCCCGATTTTACTCTAAGGAGCGTCCAGAGGCTTTGGTGTAGGATAGTGGCAAGATAGGCGAACGATAGGCCTGGAGGTAGAGAATGCGTACCACCGACGCCCGTGAAGGAACAGCTTCAGAGACCCGAACCGTGGCCTCGATAATAGGGGGACACGCTCCCGACGGCGCGCCCGGCGGACATATGACTTCGACGAACCCGGCGCGCACTTCCGAGACGGTGGCCGAGGTCTCGCTAGGGGACGCCGGGACGTTCGTAGAAGCATGCAGGGCCGCGCGCGAGGCGCAGTGGGAGTGGGCATCTGTGCCTGCCCCTATCCGCTCCCAGGTAGTAAAGAAGATCGGGCGCGTCGTCGAGAACAACAAGGAGGCGCTCGCGCGGCTGGTGACCCGTGAGATCGGCAAGCCTTACGCGGAGTCTCTCGGCGAGGTACAGGAGATCATAGACACCTGCGACTTCTTCACCGGTGAGGGCCGTAGGCTCTACGGCCAGACCGTCCCCTCGGAGATGCCAGACAAACAGCTCTTCACCTTCCGCGTCCCTGTTGGCGTAGCGGCCATCATTACGGCCGGCAACTTCCCCGTCGCGGTTCCTTCCTGGTACCTGATCCCCGCCCTCACCTGCGGCAACGCCGCGGTCTGGAAGCCAGCCGAATACTCTCCCGCCATCGGCGACGCCCTGGCGAGGCTCTTCATGGCTGGCGGCCTCCCCGACGGCGTCCTGAACGTGGTGCAGGCCGAAGGCCCGGCGGCATTCGAGGGGTTGGAGAGGGCCCTCGACGAGGGGCTCGTCGACAAGGTCGGCTTTACAGGCTCTTCCGAGGTCGGGAAGAGAATAGGCGAGCTCTGCGGCAGGCACATGCAGTCTCCCTGCCTGGAGCTCGGCGGCAAGAATCCCCTCGTGATCATGCCCGACGCAGACCTCGACCTCGCCGTCGAAGGCGCCCTGTTCTCGGGCTTCGGCACAGCGGGCCAGCGCTGCACCTCTTTGGGCACCGTGATCGTCCACGAGTCCGTCCACGACGAGTTTGTGTCAGGGTTCACGCGGGCCGTCGAGGAGGCGCCCATAGGAGACCCGGCGCAGGACGTACTGTACGGACCCATGCTCAGCGAGCGCTTCCACGAGCGGTTTTTGGCCTGGCTCGAGCTGATCGAATCCCATCACAGCATCCACGGTTCGAGCGGGATAGGCAGGATCTCCGCGGACAGCCATCGCGAGGGCTTCGTCGGCGACCCCGAGGCCGGCATCTACGACCACCCGACCATCGTAGACGGCGTTGCGATGGAGGACGAGATCTTCCGCACAGAGACCTTCGGCCCCATCGTAGGCGTCGCCTCTTTCTCGAACTTCGACGAGGCCATAGCCCTCTCGAACGCGCACGGCTACGGTCTCTCGGCCGCCATCTACACCACCGACGCGACGAACGCGCTGCGCTTCAGGGAGCGCAACGGCGCAGGGATGCTCTCCGTCAACAACTCCACCAGCGGAGCGGAGGCCCACCTGCCCTTTGGAGGCAACGGCAAGAGCGGAAACGGGAGCCGTCTCTCGGGCATCTGGGTTCTCGACCAGTTCACCCGCTGGCAGTCCATGAACTGGGACTACGCTGGCAAACTCCAGAAGGCCCAGATGGACATAGCCGACCTCCCCGCCGACCTCGACTACACCCTGCCTGAGTAAGAGAGGCGTCTGATGTACGACGTGATCGTCGCCGGCCTCGGCGGGATGGGGAGCTCGGCTGCCTACCACCTCGCCGGGCGCGGCAAGCGCGTGCTCGGGCTGGAGCGGTACTCCCCGGCGCACGACAGGGGATCCAGCCACGGGCAATCCAGGATCATCCGCCTGGCGTACTCCGAGGATCCCGCCTACGTACCGCTGGTCCTTCGGGCCTACGAGCTGTGGGAGCGGCTGGAGAGGGAGACGGGCGAGGACCTGATGACGCTCACAGGCGGGCTCATGATCGGGCCTCCTGGCACCAAGTTCTTCGAGGGCAGCAAGGAGAGCGCCGAGAAATACGATCTGCGCTACGAGGTTCTCGACGCCGCCGAACTGAAAAGACGTTACCCGGTCTTCGAACCTACCCTTGATACCGTCGCCTTCTTCGAAGAGAAGGCAGGCTTCCTCAGGCCCGAGGCCTCTGTGAAGGCCCACCTCGACAGGGCCGCTTCCCTTGGCGCCGACCTCCGCTTCGGGGAAGGGCTCCTATCCTGGGAACCTACGCGGTCCGGGGTGCTGGTGGAGACGGCATCGGGTGCCTACGAGGCGGAGCGGTTGGTAGTCTCGGCTGGAGCGTGGGCGCCGAAACTGCTCGCTGACCTCGGGCTCCCGCTCGAGGTTACACGCCAGCTCCTGTTCTGGTTCGACCCGAAGGGGGGCATCGACCCCTTCCTCCCCCACCGCTTCCCCATCTTTATCTGGGAACCCGAGGACGGCAACTCGTTCTACGCCATCCCCGCCCACGACGGACCCAGAGGTGGGGTCAAAGTCGCGTTCTTCAGGGCCGACGGCAGGCCGGCTGATCCAGAGACTATAGACCGCGAGGTCCACGACGAGGAGGTCGAGTTCATCAGGAGCTATCTCGCCAGATACGTGCCTGACCTCGACGGTGACTTCCTCTACGCGAAGACCTGCATGTACACGAACACCCCTGACGAGCACTTCGTGATCTCCGCGCACCCTCACTACCCCCAGGTCGCCATCGCCGCCGGCTTCTCCGGGCACGGCTACAAGTTCTGCAGCGTTGTCGGTGAGATCCTGGCCGACCTCGTCACCAAAGGCGAGACCCCACACCCGATAGACCTTTTCTCTCCCGCCCGTCTGGTTGGCACCACGCGCGGCTAGCCTTGGAGATCCTGGCTGGTAAGCACTTCAGCCAGTCAGCTCTTCGCGTGCGCGAATCCTGGCTGAAACGCTGACGAGCGCGGGACTAGGGAAGGACACGTTCCCCCGTCCCGCTGTAATAGGGTTCACACGTTTGAACCGGCGGTGTATAGTAGGACAGTACGTGGAAGGAGTACACTGTGCAGAACGAGTTGGTCAAGTCAGAACCCTTATCCGGTATCGAAGTAGGGCGCGAGAGCGAGGAGATGTGTCTCCTCGCCAGGTTGTTCAATGGTTTCGCCAACTCGACCAGGCTTTCCATCTTGCTGCTTCTGGCGCAGCGGGGCGAGATGAAGGTCGGAGAGCTGGTAGACGAGCTCGGGGCTCCCCAGCCTAGGGTCTCGGACCACCTGCGCTGCCTGGCCTGGTGCGGTTACGTACAGGTGCGTCGCGAGGGCAGAAACGCTTTCTACGCCGTGGCCGACGAAAGGGTCATGCAGATACTCGAGCTCGGCGAGGAACTTCTCCAGGACAACCTGGAGCACGTCGAGGCCTGTGACGACATAGAGAAGGGCTGCTAGACCCACTCCAGGGACGGTGGGCGTGTTTACTCGACCCGAGGGGCGGGGAATCTAGTAGGGTCAGTCCTTGTAAGATATACGCTAGAGGTGTTTCAGGCATGGCCCAGCCTCAGGATCTCAAGCAGGCGATAACCTCCGTATCAGGCAGGCCGGGACCGGTTCTCTCGGCTTACCTGAGCGTCAACGCCCACATGCCCGAGAACCAGGGAAGAGCGTACCTGGTCCGCCTTCGTGACGCCATGAACGACGAGGGTGTCCCTGAGGACCTGCAGTGGCGGGTCAGGGAGTATACCGAGGAGGAGAAGCACCCGGAGGCTAGGACGCTCGCTATCTTCGCGGACGAGGATAACCTCTTCGAGATCTACCGATTGCAGGTCGACGTTCCCGAGTCGTTCCGCTGGGGAGACCCTTACGTGGCCCCCCTGATGCTCATCCTTGATGAGTATGAACCATACGGGGCGGCGGTCCTCGATGCCGAGAGGTTCAGGTACTTTGTGGTCTCACCCCTGAGTACCGCCCATGGAGAAGAGGAGATAATAGCCAACGGCTTCAGGGAGATCGACGTCCATCCCAGCGAGCCTTACCCCAGAGGAGGGACAGACTTCGAGGCGGCCAGCCGCCGGACGGAGGCCCACGTTCACAGGTTCTATAAGGAACTGGGAGAGCTCACCAGGGATGTCACCTTGCGTGAGGGGGTTCAACGTCTGATCCTCGCCGGCCCCAGAGAGAGGACCGCCGAGTTCCGTGGCACCCTGCCCAACGAACTACACGACAGGGTAGTCGCCGAGGAACACGTAGACCTCGGGGCGCCCGAGGGCGAGCTACTGGCCAGGCTCGAGGCCGTCAGGGAGAGCGCGGAACACGAGCGCGAAAAGGAGCTCCTAGACGAGATAAGGGCGAGCGGCGTTCGCGGCCTCGACGAGACCGTCGCGGCGAAGAAGAGAATACGGACACCCTGCGCAACGAGTTCGGAGGCATAGCAGGCCTGACTCGCTTCTGAATTAGCAACTCGATTCTATTCCGAACCTGCATCAGGGAAAATTCATGAGCGGGTAGAAGCTTCTCTCTGCTAGAGTTTGCGGATGGAGGAGTACGAACGGGTGTGGGAGCGCTTCGTCGGTGAACGCCGTCTGGAGCTCGGTGGGTACATGGACCCCGGCTGGCACGAGGGACACAGGCTCTCGGCCTCCCTCATAGTCCCTGGGGAGGCTTCACGGTTCCACGAGCGCCTCGAACCACTGAGAGAGGCGCTGCGTCCTTTCCCTTTCGTGTCGCTACACCCCGACCACTTTATGCACATAACGCTGGTACATCTCGGCTTCCTCGTAGACGAGCCAAAAGAAGAGGACGAGGTCTCCCGCGAGAGGCTGCAAGAGATCGAGAAGCGCGCCAGGATCGCCCTGTCTGACGTACCTGCCTTTACCGTCAGGTTCGCGAACCTCAATGCCTTCCCCGGTGCGGCATTCATCGAGGTGCACGACGGAGGGATGCTCGACCGGCTGCGGGATGTCCTGTGCACGAGCTGCGGCTTGAAGAGACCCCCGGATCCACCCCACCTTACCCTCGCTTACTTCCAGGCGCCGGACGGCACGGATGCGCCCGAGGAACTCATCTCCACCATAGCACGCTACAGAGACTGGCCCATCGGTGAAAAAACGGTAGAGAATGTGGAGATGACCCTGCTCGACCTCCGCTTGGAGTACCCGGAGCCCGAGACGCTGGCCCGGATACCGCTGGGGAAAGCAATTCAGCATTTCAGCTAGTCGCGTGCGCAAAAGCCCTGGCTGACTAGCTGATTGCTAGATTCCGGAGGACTTTCGGGGTGAACAACCAGCGCAACTTACCGGCTCCGGCCTTCGCGGCCTCGTCGAACTCGATGCACACGACGCCGCCCTTCTTTATCTTCAAATCTGCGCCCCTAGCATCGCCGGTGAGCAGGTACACGGCAAGCTCGTGCAAGCAGGGCCTGTGCCCGGTCAGGGCTATAGACTGGTTCCTCTGGTAGATCTGCAGCGCGATGACGACTTTTTCGGGCGGGACGTCGGGTTCCAGGGCGGGGAGTTTCACCGGTGCTGGCCAGCCTATCTGTTCGGCAAGTATCTCCGCGGTCCGCCACGCCCGTTCGTAGGGGCTGCTCAGGAGAACCTCTACTTCGGGGACAATGCGGGCCAGCCCGCGGGCGGCCCCCACGAACTCTTCCTCGCCCTCAGGCGTGAGCGGACGCCGACTGTCATCAGGCCAGCGTTCCTGGTCACGCTTGTGGGCGACAGCGTGGCGGATGAGGTAGACGTACAAGCGGGCCTACCGAACACCCTTGTTTGGTATGTCAGCCCCACTCCGGCTCTCCAGAACTTTCTCGAATCTCTTCCACTTCTTGCCTTTCGTCAGGGTGCGGAAGGGTTTCGAGTCGGGCAGGATAGAACGCAGGTCTTTCGCCTCGCGGGTGCAGCGTTCTGCGTAGACGCCCATCGTGAAGGCGACCCCGCGCTGGACCCGCGCTTCCCCGGTCGTTGTGCCCAGCTCCCTCAAGTATGCGGCGGCGACCACGGCGTCCTGATGGTCGCCGAGGTCGTCCTGCAGCGCCTTTAGAGTCTTGACGAGCTTCTGTACCGGTTTACCGTAGACTTCAGAGACGAACTCCAGGGTGTAGCGCAACCGCTTGCCCTTTTTGCGCACGTCGTGGAAGGCCTGGGGTGACGAGCTCTCGTCGAGACGCTTCGCCGCCTTTCTCCACTTGCGGTAGCGGTCCGAGACCAGAGCCGGCGCCGCTGCCGTAACCGTCTCGCCAGCCTGACCTTTGCCGTTCGTCTGTGCAAGCTCCAGCTCGGCGGCTGGGCCGAGGCGTAGCATCTCCGCGAAGGAAGACGAAAGACGCTCGTACCGGCTCGAGTCGAGGGTCTCTAGCATGTTCTTGCGGGCCTTGGCCCGCCGCTTGTGGGTGATGGTTAGGATCCTGTCCAGGAACCCGGAAACCTCCTCATTTGCCTCTTCCTTCCAGGCCTGGAAGCGTTCGATCTGGACGTCCAGATCCCTTACGTCGCCGAGGGCGTGGGCCACCCAGCGCAACTCCTCCCTGAGCCAGCTGGCCCGCTCGGGGAGCGCTTCCTCGAAGACCTTCATCGCGGCCCGCATCCGACGCGTCGGCACGCGCATGTCGTGCAGCTCCTCAGGGTCCTCGCCGAGCCGCGTGCCTGGCTCGTGGTCTCGCATCTCGGCGAACTGCCTGCGCAGCACGGCGAACGCGACCTCGCCCAGGCTCATGGAAGGGTCTATGCGCGTGGGGCCCAACTCGGAGTCCCCTTCAGGGTTGAGTCCGCTGGCGTACAGACCGGTCTCGTACTTGGAGATAGAGGCTGGGGTCAGTTCGAGGGCCGACTGCATCTCGTCCACGAAACCAAGCAGGTCAGGGGTCGGGGCCATGCCGATCCCAGCCTCTACCTCCACACGGCTCAAGCGAGTCGTCTCCTCGCCCAGGGGTATCTCCGAGGTGTCGAGCGAGATCTCGCCGATGCGCACGTCCTCCTGGTTCCTGTCTGTAGAGCCCTCGAGCAGGAGCGCGAAACCCTGGCGGCGGGTCTTGAGCGTGAACAGTGGGCGCATCTCGCGCCCGCCGACGAGCGTTCTGGATCGCCCGCCGACGGACCCCCCGGCGTTCTTCAGCGTGGAGGGTCTATCGTCCTCGAGGGCCTCGGAGATCTCACGCCGCCTCCTGAGGCTACCCTCGGCCGGCGTAAGGGACTTCATCGTCGCCTCGACTTCGCCATCCGTGTTGCGGACGCGCAGGGCGTAGCCGGCCCGGTAGAAACGCCAGTCATCGGTGTCGTAGTAGGTGTCTGTAATCTCAACCGTGGATTCAGGAGCGACGACGAGACCCGAAGAACCTGCATTGTGCTGGTCGAGCCAGCCCTCGATCGACTCGAGCTCGCCAACGTCGAACTGCCACTCTATTTCCTGGTGATCCGTCGCCGAAGGCACTTTCGTACGGGATGATCTGCTGTTCTGTCCCGTTGTCATTCGCGCCCCGTTTCGTTAGCCTATCCCAGCCGTGTTCCTCCAAAGACAGAGGCGCAATTTAGCACGGACATGGATCACTAGCAACAAACGTGTATATTGCGGCATCTCCGATGATTAGAAGCCTTCTTCGAGCAGTATCACCTGGCTGTCCACGTATACCTCACCGTCTTTCGGGTGCAGGCGTTGGAAGGTGCCGTCGGGGCCGAGTTCCCAACCGTTCGTGTTGTCGCCGAGCTGGAGGTCGAGCAGGCGGCGGACCTTCTCGCGGTGACGCTTCTCGCGCAGCGGGAAGGCCGTCTCGACGCGACGGTCGAGGTTGCGCTGCATCAAGTCGGCGCTTCCGAGGTAAATCTTCTCGTCATCCCCGTCGGAAAAGGCGAAGATACGGGCGTGCTCCAGGAAGCGTCCTACCAGCGAGACTACGCGGATGTTCTCGCTCACAGCTTCCACGCCGGGCCTGAGGCAGCAGATGCTGCGTACGATCAGATCTATCTTCACCCCGGCCTGGGAGGCTTCGTAGAGGAGCTCGATGATCTGGGGGTCCGTGAGAGAGTTGGTCTTGCACGTGATGCTGGCGGGCTCGCCGCCTTTAGCCTTCTCGGTCTGCTCCTCGATAAGGCGCTCGATGCTCTCCCGCATGGTCAGCGGGGCGACGAGTAGCTCCTGGTACTCCTCCTGCTCGGAGTAGCCGGTCAGGTAGTTGAAGAGATCCGAGCCGTCCTCGGCGAGCCTCGGGTCGTCGGTGAAGTACGAGAAGTCCGTGTAGACGCGGGCCGTTCCCGGATTATAGTTTCCTGTACCAAGGTGGACGTAGCGTCTCAGGCCCGAACCCTCGCGCCTGACGACCAGGCTGATCTTGGCGTGCGTCTTGAGGCCGACGATACCGTAGGCGACGTGGACGCCCCTGGCCTCGAGCTGGCGCGCCCAGGTGATGTTCGGCTCTTCGTCGAAGCGCGCCTTCAGCTCGACCAGGACGGCGACCTGCGTCTGCTCGTCGCGCGCCTCCGAGAGCGTCTCGACTATCGGGGAGTTGGAGCCGACCCGGTAGAGGGTTTGCTTTATGGCTAGCACCTCGGGGTCGTTGGCCGCCGCCCTCACGAATTCGACTACGGGCGCGAACGAATCGTAGGGATGGTAGAGCAGGAGGTCGCCGTTCCTGATGGCCTGGGTGATAGACCGCGCGCTCCGGATCTCCGAAGGCACTCTTGGTGTTATCGGCGGGTAGAGTAGATCGGGGCGCTCGATGTGCGTGAGCTCCTCCACGTCAGAAAGCCCTATGGGGTGGGGAGAGGCGAAGACCGAGTACTCGTCGAGCTTCAAATTGTGGGCCAGCCAGTCCCTCAGGTCGTCGGGCATCTCGTCTGAGACCACGAGCCTGACGCTCTGACCGAACCAGCGGCTCTCCAGCTCGTCCTCTATAGCCTGCAGGAGGTCGGCCGCCTCGTCCTCCTCGATCACGAAGTCCGCGTTGCGGGTTACCTGGAAGACGTAGCTCGCAATGACATCCTTGCCGGGGAAGAGCTCAGCCAGGTTCGCCGAAATGACCTCCTCGACCCTCACAAAGCGCATTTCGGGCCTTTCGCCGGTACCGCGGTCCTCGTCAGCGAGCCGCATGAAGCGGTCTATGGTGGTCGGCACCTTTACGCGGGCCATCACCCGCCTTCCCGCATCCTCGATCACGACGAGCAAGTTCAGTGATAGGTTGGAGATGTGGGGGAAGGGGTGCGCCGGGTCTATGGCGAGGGGCGTGAGTATGGGCAGTATGTCCCTGACAAACCTCTCCCTGAGCTCCCGCCGCTCGGCGGCGCGGACCTTGCCGTGAGGCACCATGCGTATGCCCTCTTCTTCCAGGGCGGGTATTAGCTCTTTGTTCAGTATCCTGCGCTGCTCCTCAAAGAACTCCTCCGTATGGTCGTGTATCCGGGATAGCTGCTCCTCTGGGGTCATGCCATCTGGAACGGGGTTCGGGAGATCCGAAGCGACCTGCTGTTGCAACCCTGCGACCCGGATCATGAAGAACTCGTCGAGATTGGTCTCGGAGATCGCGACGAACCGTACCCTCTCTAGCAGCGGGTGTCGCTCGTCGCGGGCCTGTTCGAGGACCCTGTTGTTGAATCCCAGCCACGAGAGCTCCCTGTTTATGTACAGCGAAGGGTCGGAAAGGCTCGGCCTGCGTGCTACGTCCGTCATATCTCTACTCCCTCCGCGAGCAGCGTCCCCTCCCTGACTCCTACACGCGTCACGGTCAGATCCCTCCTTGCCAAAGCCAAAGCCACCCTTAATGCGTCGCGAAATCTCATACCACCCATGATACCGTCCCGCCGCCCCGGGTGATATATTCGAACCTCTCAAAAGAGTCGTCGATCGCACCTGCACGGCGCGAGCCGACGTCAGAACCGGAGGAAGCCATCTCGAAGAGAGGCAAGAAGGCGAAGAAAGCGCGGAAGGACGGCGCGCTGGCGACGCTCGCAAAACCGGCAGCGAAGGTCAGGGACTACGACGCCCACGTGCTAGTCTGCAAGGGCGGCGACTGCAAAAAGCGCGGATCCAAAGCCATCCGCGGGGCGCTCAAAGACGAGTTGCGCGCGGAGGGCATGAACATGGACGTACGCGTGGACTCCGTAGACTGCCTCGGCCTCTGCAAGCACGGCCCGAACCTCGTCGTCTACCCTGGAGGTACCTGGTACCTGGGCGTCGTAGAGCACGACGTGCCCCAGGTGGTACAGAGACACCTCAAGGACGGCGAACCCGTCGAACATCTCGCCGCCGAACTGAGACCCCGTAAAAGAGCCAGATAAATATCTGCGGTGTAAGGCTCGAGCTTTACACCCGCCAAACCATCAACATTTCAGCAAGTCCGCTCTTGTCTGCTGAAGTGCTCTATCCCACGGCTGTCAACTCGGCCTGAACGATCAAGCGCTGCGAGTAGTCGGGCAGGGTGCACGTCTGCAGGCTGATGATGCTCTTGCCGGGCACGGGTCGCGTGATGTATGAGGCGTCGGGGTTGATAATGATGCTCTTGAAGACGCTGTAGGTGTATCTGGTGCCGTTCGCGTCGGTCAGGATAACCCTGTCACCGTTCTCTAGCTTGTTCAAATCCCAGAACACCAGATAACTCTTGGTGCCTGGGAAGCCCATGCGGTGGCCCGCGATATACACGTTGGCCCCCGTCTGCCAGGGGAAACCAGTGCCCCTCAGGTGTAGCGTCCCGTCGTGGAGCGCACCCTTATCATTAGCGGGGCCTGTGTAGACGGGAACGTGGTCGACGCGCCGCATCTCGGGGACGGTCAGGGTCATGGTAGGGTTGCTTGGGGGCTTCTGCGCGAAGACGGCCGCACTGGCGAACGGATCGCGTATGAGAAAGGAGTACCCCACCAGAACCAACCCAGACACGACGAGCAAGGTGGCTATGAGGTAGCCAAACATCCTGAGCCC
>DATDKO010000218.1:0-6602 GCA_036519935.1 Rubrobacter sp.
ACGACGACCAGCCCGACGAGCAACCCTACGACTACCGGATCGAAGATGCCGCCCCCGGGCGGGAGATAGATGAGTGGATCGACGCCATAACCCGCAGGCCCTGGTTCGTCGCCTTGAACAGCCTGCCCGAGGACCGTGGTCTCTGGGTCGGCACCGAGGATGAGCTCCTGGAGGAACTGAAAGAGAGGGTCGGCCCCGAGGCCACCCTCTCAGAAGATTTTCCCTCCAGTGCTAGAGAAATCATCGAGCCTCCTCAGGACGTCGACTGGGCCATGCGCAAGGAGCGCCTCTCAATCATCGACTACCGCACCATGGAGAAGGAACTACGGGAGAACTACGACGTGCCGGAATGGGGACGCAAGGCACCGATCCTTCTCCAGCGAGGTTTAGCCGGGTTAAGGCCGTCGCGCGACGGAGCACTGTACCGCCTCAGTCTTTACGGCAACCCCCTAGCGGCATCAGTCGTGGTGTTTACCTACATTGATAGCAAGTTTAAGGGTAAGGAACGAAGGTGGTCAGGATCCACCGCGGAGCTTGCCCAACAGTTGAGCTTTTACCCAGTGAGAATAAATGACGACATGGATCGCCACGAACAAATCTGGGAAGTACTCAGGCTAGAGCGCCGTACTGACCACCGCCGGTTTAGCGCAATGATGAGGACCTGTGCTTACATCCTCAAAGACGTGGGGGTGAAGGTGACCTGGAAGAGAATTACGGGGCGGAAACCACTGACGGATGAGAAGTTCACGTACACGAGATGGACAATCGAGGCGCCGAACTGGGCCCCCTGGAGGCCACCCTCTTAGGAGCTAATAAGGCCGCAAAGCACTACAGAAGGCCTGCTAGACCCTTGGAGCCAGGGATGCAGCCCTCGGGCCTGAGAAGATCTTACGAAGGTATCAAAGCGTCTTTGTATACACACCACTACAGACGCTAGAAGATCTAGTGGTCTCAACAACGCACACGACGAACGAAGGAGCAAAAAGCGTGAGCAACGAGCACAAAGCAGGAAAGAAAAGCGGAGACAAGTACATGCCGTGGGGGAGCGAGATCTGGGCGGGCCTCGAGCTGGACTTCGGTTCGGATCAGGAAACCCTCAACCCGCAGGCCGAAGCCTGGATCGAGAGGATAGTGCAGGAGCCATGGGTCGCTGCCCTCCTGCGGCTGGTAGCGAAGGACGCGTGGGTCGGCTCAGAAGAGCGGCTCCTTGATGAACTGAAGGCGTTTGCAGGCGACAGGGTCTACCAACCCAGCGACTTCCCACGCACACTCGGCGAACTGCATAACTACATCGCCACTGCCCGCGGTGCTTTCGACGAGCTGGACCTCGATGTTCTGGACTACCGCGACGTATCTGGTGATTCCCTAAAGTACTGGCGCGAGGAGGTGACCTACCTGCCGGGCGCCTCAGGGTGGGGCCCGGAGGAACCCATGCTCGTCTGCCGGCGCTCCCGCATACCCCAAGGCGAATACTACTGGGCTCTAGGCAGGATACTGAAGCACTGGGATCCTTTCCCCCTCAGCCTGCTCCTCTTCACCGAGAGGGATGACAACTTCGGCCCCGCGGGCAGGTGGATAAGCCCCAGCTTCATGTTGGTCAACGTCCTGCGCAAGCACTACCCGACCTTCGAGAACGTGCCCTTCGAACTCGCGGAACTTAATAGCCCGCCGGGAGTGAGAGGTTGCCTTCCCGACTACGAGAATATCCACGAATACAGACGGCTCTTCGAGCTGCTGCGATCGGACGACTACTCCCCTTTCAACGAGCGGATGCTAGCCTCCATACCTATCCTCAGAGAGGTCGGCGTCAGGGTGCGCCAGGTGGACCGTAGCGGAGATAAAGGACGCGGAGACCCTACAGACCTGTCGCGGACGAAGTGGATCATAGAAGCGCCACGACGGGATAATCCCGACCTCTTTTAGAGCCGACCTACGACCGTCCCGGTATCGGTCGGTGGGATCGGGGAGATGCGGCATATACGCTCAACGTCTCCCCGATCCAGCTGACGCGTCGGCATCCTCTCTTGAAGCCTCACGGGGCTTCGAAACGAAGCAAACCGTCGAACGAACCCTATTCTCCTGGATCTCAACCTCGAGGTTCAAGAACCTCGTCAAAGCCGTCTCGAATGCCGTTCAAGCCACTGCGCGGATCCTCGACGAGCAGAGGACCTAACGACTGAGGCAGTGGCTCAAATCAGCTGGTATGCACACCGACATCAGGACAAGTCCAAGGCATGCTAGATCGAGTGTTCGGTCGGTTAGGAGGGATGGTTCCCCGATGCGCTGTCCTCTGGTTACCATAAGAGACACATACCGTGACCAGCAGGGAAGGAGCAACCATGGTCGCGCACGAGAAGAGTATATGGTTTGGGTGCATGCTCGCGGCGTGTCTGTTTGTCCTCCTGCTGGCCGGATGCGGCGACGTCTCCGAGTCCGGTTCGTCCCAGAGGGCTCAACCCTCTAAGACGAACCCACCCACCAAGACAGCAGAGAGGCACGCTGCTAGAGGTGAGCCTGCCAACTGCAAGCGCACGCAGCCCGACATGCTCGGACCTTTCTACGAGCCAGGCGCGCCTGTGCGAACGAGCGTCGGCAGCGGGTATGTACTCTCCGGAGCAGTCCTGGCCGCCGAAGAGTGCAAGCCGATCTCCAACGCCCACATCGAGTTCTGGCTTGCCAACCCTAGGGGGGACTACGACGATGCACACCGGGCTACGGTGTTTGCTGGCGAGAGAGGAAGGTATCGCTTGGAGAGCAACGTGCCCGTCTCCTACGGCGGCAGGCCACCCCACATCCACGTTCGGGTGAGGGCGCCAGGCTACGAGGAGCTGGTTACGCAACACTACCCGGAGCGTGGCCAGAGGAAGGCGAACTTCGATCTGGTCCTCCTAGCGGAGTGAGGACAGTGTGATGGTCTTCTGACATCCGCCGCGATCACCGAGTTCAGAGATTGTGAAATTTTCTATGACCCCCTCACCTCGTCGAGAACATCCGTGAGGAGTCCCCGATTGTTCTCCTAGCCCTCAGCCACATGTTCCACAGCTCTTGAAAGCCTCCTCAAACGTCTCTCTAGCCGAAGAACGTGGTCTCGACCCTGCCGGCCTGACCGTATATAGAGGCCCTCAAATCGCCTTGTACACACACCGAAGTCAGGCAAGCCGTACCTCTCATAATCGACCACCCCCGTTAACACCTGCCTACCCCTACCGCCGTATCGGTGTCGGTGTTCTGAGAGAATGCCACGCATCCACCCAAGCGCATCATTATGCGCAGGTGCAACATATATAGTGGTCGACCTTGAGGAGCCGAGAAGTCTCAGGCCGACCATAGGGTGGCCAGCGAGCGGGGCTATGCGGCATCCTGCATACCACCTTCGGAGAATTCACCTTCTGCGAGGTTGGGTGAATAATGGCATAAAGAGAGAATGAGCCGACTAATCGTCTTCAGCTCACTTTGGACCTCTTTACGTCGCCGTCTCGTCGATCCTGAGTGTGCACCAGGAGAGTGCCCGGCGCATCCTTCCAGTCGGCCAAACGTCCGAGAACCCCGGCCTGGTTGGCAGGGGCTAGCTTTCGACTGGTTGGTCTGGGGAGGGAGCTATCCCGAGTCGCTGCATCTGACCGAGTGTGTCGGCGTCATTCCAGCCCTCCGCTTTCTTGCCCTCCACGACCCGCTGGATGGTGGAGTAGTGTGACAAGCGTACCCTACCCCTTTCGCTTACGAAGGGCTAAGGTCGAGCCTAGAAAACAGGTGACTTCTCCGAACCTCGCATGTACAGGATTTTCGGAAGTGCTCCGTAGGCTCAAATGGCTGGTGAAGAGGTTTATCACTAAGGCCAGGATCGAGGTGTTGTAGAAGAACGAGAGAATTTGATGTCCAAGGACCGCTCGGCGTATCGTTCGGTCGGTTACATCCACGTCAGAGACGGCAAAGCTCGTGGCTATGGTGAAGGCGAAGTAGGCGAAGTCGAGTTGGTCTGGGCTCTGCTCGCTTGGAAAGGCAAGCCCTCCGGCCGATTCTTCGGATCGATAGTATAGGTAAGCGTAGTGGAGCCCAAACGAGCTGTGAAGTACTCCCCACGCCGAGATAACTCCTAAAGCGGCCATGACAGCCGTAGAGACGCCCCCTATCGTTTCCAGGTCTCGTACATCAGGTACCAACCTGATCGCTAGAGCCAAACTCACCAAGCTTACGAAGATGATGAAAAACAAAGAGCTCGTCCGGCTAACCAAGAACAGTGCCTGCAATACTCGCACAATTACCGAGCGCAGTATGGAAAGATGCGGGCGAGGTGGTATTCGCTGGTCTAAGGCCCACTGACGAGTTTGCTGGGCGGACAACCGCATAATCAGTAACCAGGTAAGTCCCAAGTAAACGAATGCCCAGACATCCCAGAAGATTAGCAACCCAAGCCCAAAACCTATTGCCCAGAGCCGCAGCGCATAGACGACGATAAGGGCGATGAGTGCTGCTGTCAGTATCCGCCAAATATCCTTGAGGAAGCTTACCCGCCCCGTAGTGAGCCACTCCAAAACTCGCGCAGACTTCGACACTGCACAAGTCTAGCTTACCCAGAGATAACACGGGCAGCGTTTCTCCGCTCCGGTGAACTATGGCCTGAACCGAATCCGGGCGCGCTAAAGTAGCGGCAGTGTCTGGGGGCGAACTGCTTAGAACTCCGTCAATGCGAAGTTCTAAGAATTCCCCTTCTACGCACTCCGGTGAATAGCCCGTGTGCTACGGCTATCCACGTCTACGCCAAGAACGAATCGGTCCTAGACGACCTACTCCACCGCCTTGAGCGCACGGAGGATCATGTCGCCCACCTCCTCGGGGTGGGAGACGCCCACCACGTGGGATGCGCCCTCGATCTCCACTACCTCGCGAGCCCCGGCCCGCTCGGCCATGAACCGGTGGGCCGCCACGGGGATGTTCTTGTCGAGCTCCCCGAACACAAACCATGAAGGGATCGACTTCCAAGCGGGCGGTCCCGCGCCCTCGTTTTGCGCGACGTCCCGCAGCGGCCGCTGGGTTACGGCGTCGAGGGCGGCCTGCTCGGCGGGCGCGTCGGCTGCGAACTGCTGGTGGAACATCTCCTGGCGGATGTAGAGGTCGGTAGTTCCGTCGGAGAGCCGGACCGACTCAAGCGTCTCGCCCAGCGTGCTGCCCGGCGAGCGGCCAGAGAGCTCTGCGATGCTCTCACCCTCCTCAGGAGCGAAGGCGGCCACGAACACGAGTGCCTTGACGTTGTCCTTGCCAAGCGCGGCATTGCTCATGACAGAGCCGCCGTAGGAGTGACCGACCAGCACGACTGAACCCTCGATCGACTCGAGGATGCTGGCGAGGAACTCCTCATCGCCCGAGACGCTGCGGAGCGGGTTCGCCGCGGCGATCGCCGTGTAGCCTTGGTCTTGCAGGCGGCGGATCACGCCGTTCCAGCTCGCTGACTCGGCGAAAGCGCCGTGCACGAGTACGACTGTGGTCCGGGATCCATCCTGGGGGTTTGTGCTCATCGTGTTGCCTCCTTGGTTCTCGCTTTCTCTACCGTCCTGCTAAGCCCCTGTTCTGTACATAAGAACGTTGCTGGGATCTCCTCAGCGCAGGGTTGTGGTGTATCTTGGTCCATCTGTCTCTCCTCCAAGGCGGGAAAGCCGATCCTAGAGACGTTGCGCGGCCTACGCAGGCTGACGCCGATCAATAACCGTCGACTTCGACGACGGCTTCGGTAAAGGCCTGCGGGGCTTCCTGTGGCAGGTTGTGCCCAACGCCGCCCGTGATGACCCGGTGCGCATATTTGCCCGAGAATTTCTTGACGTAGGAACTGGCCTCCGGGTGCGGTGCGCCATTGGCATCACCTTCAAGGGTAATGGTGGGCACGGTGATGAGCGGACCTTCGGCAAGCCGCTTTTCCAGATCGTCGTATTGTGGGTCGCCTTCTGCCAAGCCGAGCCGCCAGCGGTAGTTATGGATCACGATGTCGACATGATCCGGATTGTCGAAGGACGCTGCGCTGCGATCGAACGTGGCATCATCGAAGTCCCACTTCGGCGAGGCGATCTGCCAGATGAGCTTGGCAAAATCGTTGCGGTATTTGTCGTAGCCGGCCCGGCCGCGTTCAGTGGCGAAATAATACTGGTACCACCATTGGAGCTCAGCCTTTGGCGGCAGCGGCATCTTGTTGGCCTCAGGGCTGCCGATCAGATAACCGCTCACAGAGACGAGCGCCTTGCAGCGCTCCGGCCAGAGTGCCGCGATGACGTTGGCCGTCCTCGCTCCCCAATCAAAACCGGCCAGGATCGCCTTCTCGATCCCCAGGGCATCCATCAAAGCCTTGATATCAAGAGCGAGCACCGACTGCTGGCCATTCCGGAGGGTTTCCCTTGAAAGGAAGCGCGTCGTGCCATAGCCGCGCAGATACGGGACGATCGCCCGGTAGCCCGCCTCCGCAAGCAAAGGCGCTACATCGACATAGCTATGAATGTCGTAGGGCCAGCCGTGCAGAAGGATGACCGCAGGACCATCGGCGGGGCCATCTTCAGCGTATCCAACGTTCAGGACGCCGGCATCGATCTGCTTCAGCGAGCCGAACGAATGGTTCATGT
>DATDKO010000219.1:0-7752 GCA_036519935.1 Rubrobacter sp.
AGACCAAGGCGTCGGCATCCGTGGGGTCGACTGTAACCGTCCCAAACGCTACCAGAAACAGTGAGACTAGCAGCGCCATCCAGTCGTCGGAGCGCCGCAAGAAGATGATGGCACCCACTGCAAACCATACCAGCTGGAAGACCTTGTCGATGGCGATGTTCAGGATCGCATAGGAGCGTACCGAGAGGCCAACGTCCTGTAAAGCTCGCACGCCTTCGGAGGTAGGCTGCGGCTGATCCACTGCCCGCTCGGAACAGACCTCGGATGCGGCGGTGCACACGCTACTATAGTGCTCGAAGCTGCTGGGGACGCTGAATACGACTATCGCCAGCGCCGTGATGGCCAACACCACCCACGCTAAGCGGGCAAGGAAGAGCTGCCGCCCGCGCAGGGTGGTTGGAGGGGGAGAGGCGTGTGAACTCATCTCACTGACTCCTCGATCTGGCGAGGATGCCTGAGGCCACGTCCGCGTAGGCAAAGCGGTGCGCCATCCTGACGCCAGGCTCGCCTGCCGTACTCCCGACCATCGTTCTCACTCCTTCCGAGCTGCCCGGAGCGCTTCTCTGTCTTACCATCATAGTGGGCGTGCGTCTGCCAAGCATTACGAAGAGCGTTACGAGCAAGAGCTTTTGGAGAACCTTACTGACAAAATGCCCGAGAACTGCGAGTCGAAGGTCTCGGGATGCTCAGACCGAGAAGGTATCCTCGGGCCTTGTGGCGTACCAAACGCAAACGTGCGGTTCCCTCGTGAAGACCCGCCCGGCCGTCCTGTTGTCGGAGCGGGATATCCTCACTGCATGGTGCCTCGTCCGTGCATCTACCGGACGGTGGATGCTTGCTTTTATGGAGAAACCTTTACAATAAGGGTTCAAGCATACAGGGACCGGCATTGCGGGCACGACGGGAGGTGCATTGACAAAGGGAAGCGGTTCGATGGGGTTCTCCATAGGCGAGGTCTCACAGGCGGTAGGGCTTGCGCCGCAGACTTTGAGGTTGTGGGAGAGGGAGCGCCTGATCAAACCCCGCAGGACAGACCGGGGCTACAGGGTCTACACGGAGCCCGACGTACAGCGGCTGCGCGAGATAAAACAGCTCAGGAAGGTCGAGGGCCTGAACTTCGCGGCGATACGCAAGCACCTGGGCAGCGCGCCTGAGGCGACCAGCCCTAACGGACCGGTGCTCGGCGGACCGTCAGGGGCACCGGGGGAGCGCTTGCGGAGGCTCAGGATCAAGGCCCACAAGACGCTGAAGGAGGTCTCGGAGGCAACAGGGCTCTCCATCTCGTTTATCTCCGCGCTGGAGCGGGGAGGTTCGGGAGCTTCGGTCGCGTCTTTGCGGCTGCTTGCGGGGGCCTACGGGGCGAACATGCGCGAGGTGTTCGGCGCCGACCTCGAGCAGAGCTCGCCGCTGGTGCGGAGTGCGGAAAGGCCCGTGATGCAGTGGGACAACGGCGTGCGATTCGAGGAGATGGCCTCGGGTGAGCAGGTCATGGACCCTTCCTACATAAGGGTACCTTCCGGCGCGGGGAGCGAGGGTTTCTACTCCCACAACGGGGAGGAGTTCATCTACGTGATCGCCGGCCGGCTGTTCGTGGAACTAAAGGATCATGGAACGTTCCAGGTCGCGCCTGGCGACACGCTCTATTTCCCCTCGACCACCCCGCATCGCTGGTGGGCCGGCGAGGAGCCCGTCGAGGCCGTCTACGTCAACACCCCGCCGACGTTCTAGCCCGTCGTGTCAAGAGACCTCAGGCTGGAAGCCCTGCTCTCCATCCCTGCGCTCTTCGGGCCGCGCGTCTCACCCGACGGGAAGTGGGTGGCGTGGAGCTGGTCGCGCCTCGGGCCTGCCGCCGACGTGTTCGCCGCACCCACAGACGGCTCGCAGGCTCCTCTCCGCCTCACTGAGACCATAGAGGGGGACACATTGGTAGTCTCCTGGACCTCGGACAGCGCTGCGATCCTCGTATCGCAAGACAACGACGGGGACGAGCGCGTCCGGCTCTTCCGGGTCAGGGTCGCTGACCCAGGAGTGATGGATCCACTCACTGCGGCAGACCCGAACCACTATCTCAGAGGCGGCCAGTTGCATAAGGACGGCCGCTGGCTCATCTACGCTGCCAACCTCGACGCCGAGAGCGGAGAGGAGATCGAGACCGACCGGCTCTACAAGCACGATTTGCAAACGGACGAACGGCTGGTGCTAGCCAGCCCCGAGAAGGGTAGTATCTCGTGGCCCGAGCTGAACCTTCAGGGTACCCACATACTCTACTCGCGTAACGATTTGCACCCGGCCGGGCAGCAAGTCTGGCTGGTGGACATTGAGGGCCTCGAAGACCGCGAGATCCTGAACTTCGGCCCGCGGATCAAGATCTCGGCATCCTGGTTCCCCGACGGGCGCAGAGTCCTCTTCGTCGCCGAGGCCGACTCCTACCGCAGGCTGGGCATGTGGAGCATGGATGAGGAGTCTGTGCGCTGGCTCGTAGAAGATCCAACCCGCAACATCGAGTACTCCTTCGTACCGCCAAACGGGGACCCGGTAGTCGTAATAGAGATCGAGCAAGCCGGGGTGAGGGCCTCGCTGCTCGACATGCAGATCGCAACCGAAACCTCACTACAGCACACCAGAGGCAACCTCGTGCCGCTGGCCCAAACCGAAAATGGCGGCTGGATCTGCATGTACTACGATGCCCTTCACCCCGTGGACCTCGTACGTTACGACGCGGAGGACGGCGGTTCAGCCAGTTTTACGGGTCTGCCGGGAAGAACTAGCATAGGTGCGGAGCGGCTCGTCGCCGCCGAAGACTTCCGCTGGCAATCTGTCGACGGCATAGAGATACAGGGTTGGCTCTACCGTACACCCGGCGAGAAGCATGGAACCATCGTCCTGGTCCACGGCGGCCCGACAAGCCATGCCGAAGACCGGTTCAACGCCGAGATCCAGTACCTGGCCTCGCGGGGCTTCGACGTGCTGGCGCCGAACTACAGGGGCAGCACGGGTTTCGGCCTCCCTTTCCAGAACTCCATAAAGGAGGATGGCTGGGGCGGTCGGGAGCAGGAAGACATAAGGAGTGGGATCGAGGCGCTGATCGATGCCAACGTGGCGGAGCCTGGACGCGTTGGCGTTACGGGCACATCTTACGGCGGATACTCGGCGTGGTGGGCGATTACGCACTTCGAGCCCGAGATCGTCGCCGCCGCAGCCCCGATCTGCGGTATGACCGACCTCGCACTCGACTACTACGCCACGCGCCCCGACCTCAGACCCTACAGCGAGGAGATGATGGGCGGTTCACCGGAGGATGTTCCCGACCGCTACCGTGAAAGGTCCCCGATCAACTTCGTGAAGAATATCAAGGGGCACCTCCTGATAGTCCAGGGCGCGAAGGACCCGAACGTAACCCAGGACAACGTCGACGCCGTTACGAAAGCCTTGCGACGCGAGAACATCCCCTACGAACTCATCACCTTCGAAGACGAGGGCCACGGCATCGCCCGCCCGAAGAACCTGCGCGTCCTCTACCCGCGCCTCGCCGACTTCTTCCACAAGGCATTCCAAGTATCTTCCTGACCGACAACACCGGACGCAGCCGAGAGATCTCACCCCGCAACGCACGGATTCAACACACGGATGTTTAAAATCTATATGTGCGTGATACACATAAGTGCAGAAGGATGTACTGTGATTACGACATAGAGGTATCGTTGTGACGCACACTACGAAAACGTTCGACACGATAGGTGAGACCACGCAGACCGTGGTCAGGACCTCTCAGGAGTCGGCCAGGATCTTTACGGACTACACCGTAAAGGCTCAGGAATTGAACACGCAGTTCGCCCGGCGCGCTGTGGAGACCTGGATAGACGGGTTGCGGAAGCAGACCGAGCTTTCCCAGGCCGTGGCGCAGGAGCTTTTCGGGAGGGCCGAGGAGCAGGCAGACGCCTACAGGCGTTTCTTCGGGCAGTGGGGCAACTTCCCCATGGAAGGCATCCCGTTCCCTGGCATGGCCAACAGCGTAATGTTCCCCTTCCAGAGGCAGGGGATGCACCTCGTTGATACGGCTGCGAGGAGCACGGAGGAGACTCTGGCGACGGCCAGCTTCCCGATCGCCGGCTACGACGAGAAGAACGTCGATGAGATCTCCTCGCGGCTCGATGGCTTGAGCACCGAGCAGATCCGGCACCTCAGGGCCTACGAGAAAGCCAACAAGAACCGTCAGAGCCTGATCGACCGGTTCGACAGTAAGCTCAGGGCTTCGTAGCAGAAGCTACACGAGTGTAATGGAGAGGCCGGGGTTCTAGCCCCGGCCTTTCTTCGTGCTTTCTCCGAAGGCTCTAATCCGCGCTACTCTGGTTACAATAGCGCTTCAGTAAGGAAACCCGGATCTCGCCATACTCCTTGGATCTTGACCCCATTACAGTAACTGTGTAGTATTCGTGCAAAGCTAGGAGCCGGGTATCCATGCCTGGAGGAGGTATTAAATGGATGTGATGAGGGGTCTCGAAGAGAGCGGGAGCGGCGCGCCACATCCTGGCGTAGAGAACCTGATGCTCCACTTCACGCCTTATGCCGAGGACTGGTCCAAGCTACCGGTCATCGTCTCCGGTGAGGGGTGCTACGTCACCGACGACAAGGGCAACGCTTACATAGACGGGCTTGCTGGGCTCTTCACGACGCAGGTCGGGCACGGGAGGAGCGAGCTGGCCGAGGTTGCCGCAAGGCAGATGAAGGAGCTCGGGTTCTTCCCCAACTGGAGCATGCACCATCCCAGGTCGCTGGAGCTAGCGGCCAGGATCTCCGAGATAGCGCCGGGGGACCTCAACTCCACCTTCTTCGTCTCTTCGGGTTCTGAGGCCGTCGAGACGGTTATCAAGCTGGCTCGCCAGTACCACAAGGTGAACGGCGAGGCCGAGCGCTACAAAGTTATATCGCGCAAGATCGCCTACCACGGCACCACGATGGGCGCGCTCTCGGTGACGGGTTTGCCCGCGTTCAAGGCCCCCTTCGAGCCGTTGCTCCAGGGCTTCTACCACGTCGCCAACACCCAACAGGACCCTGAGGGGGCTGCCGATGCCATCGAGGAGGCCATAGAGTTCGGGCCGCCAGAGACGGTGGCTGCCGTCGTCCTGGAGCCTGTTCAGAACGCGGGCGGGTGCCTCGTGCCGCCCCCAGATTATTGGAGGCGCGTGCGTGAGATCTGCGACAGGCACGGCGTGTTGCTGGTCTCGGACGCGGTGATCTGCGCTTTCGGGCGGCTAGGCGAGTGGTTCGGCATCGAGCGCTTCGACGTTGTCCCCGACATGACGAGCTTCGCCAAGGGCGTAACGTCGGGCTACCTGCCGATGGGCGGGGTGGTGGTGAACGAGAAGATGAGCGCGACGCTCAAGGATAACGCCCCGATGTTCATGCACGGCTCGACCTTCGGGGGCCATCCCGTCTCGAGCGCGGTCGCCATCGAGAACATAAACATCATCGAGCGTGAGGGGCTGCTCAGGAACGTCCACGACCTCGAAGGGCACTTCGAAGGTGAGCTAAACAAGATGGCCGCTGACCATCCCATCGTCAAGGAAGTCAGGGGGATGGGCTTCTTCTGGGCCGTCGAGGTCAAGCCCGAACGGGCCGACGGTACGCCGCTGGAGGGCGACGAATACCAGAAGTACTTCAAGGGTGTCGTCTCGAGGAAGCTACTGGAGGGCGGTCTCATTTGCCGCTTCGACGACAAGGACGAGCCTGTCATCCAGTTCTCCCCGGCGCTCGTAGCAGACAAGGAGCTCATCTCGAAGATAGCAGGTATAACCGACGATGCCCTCACAGAGCTCGAACGAGAACTCGGCTACAGGGGTTAGAGAGGTAAAGTTTGACCCGCGCCCCTAGCGCACCGAAGAGCGCCCACCCCGAGGATAAGGACTACCACTCGTACAGCTTCTGGCTCGAGACCTCTGGGGAGGAGCTCCTCCCGAGGCCGTCGCTGCCCGGTCCGGCCGAGGCCGACGTGGCCATCCTTGGCGCAGGCTTCACGGGCCTGTGGACGGCCTACTATCTGCTCGCTCGGGAACCTTCGTTGAAGGTCGTGGTTCTCGAGGCCGAGATCGCCAGCTTCGGGGCTTCGGGGCGCAACGGGGCCTGGTGCTCTTCGGGCTTTCCCGTCAGCCCTGGGGAACTCCAGCGGCGTTTCGGTAGAGAGGCCGCGCGGGAGCTCTTGACCGAGATGCGGGACGCGGTCGAGGAAGTAGGCAGGGTAGCCAAGGCGGAGGAGATCGACGCCCAGTACTTCCGCGGCGGACAGCTCCGCGTCGCCCGTGGCCCGAGCCAGCTACCAGGTATACAGGAAGCGTACGAGTCGCTGTGTAGGCTTGGCCTGGAGTACGGCGTCAGGTTGCTCGACGCGGATGAGACGGCAGGGCGCGTCAGGATCACCGGCGCCAGAGGCGCGTTGTTCAATCCGCATGGCGCAACCATCCACCCCGCGCGGCTCGCGCGCGGGCTTGCCAGGGCCGTCGAGCGGCTCGGCGGTGAGATCTTCGAGCGGACCCTCGTAACGGACTTCGAGGAGAGTGGCGAGAACGGGTCAGGCCCGAGGCTGGTGACGGACTCGGGCGAGGTGCGCGCGCGCACGATCGTGCTCGCTGGTGAAGCCTACCTGGCACGGCTCCGCAAGCTGCGCCGCCAGTTACTCCCCATCTACTCTCTCATCGTGCTTACCGAACCCCTCTCCGAGGAGCGGTGGGCCGGCATCGGCTGGGAGGGCCGCGAGTGTGTGGCGTCCAACCGCTATACGGTCGACTACCTCTCGCGTACCGAAGACGGGCGCATATTGTTCGGGGGCAGGGGTGCACCCTACCACTACGGCTCGCGCGTAGGCGACGAGTACGACAGGCACGAGCCAACGCACCAGATGCTGCGAAGCACGGCGAGAGATTGGTTCCCGGCCCTAGAAGGCGCGCGGTTTACCCACGCGTGGGGAGGACCGCTGGCCGTGCCCCGCGACTGGATGCCGACGATGTCCTATGAGCCATCCAAGGGTGTAGCCACTGCGCGTGGCTACACGGGGCAGGGGGTCGCGACCGCCAACCTCTCGGGCCGGACCCTGGCCGACCTGATCCTCGGCCGCGACACAGGCATAACCCGCCTGCCCACCGTCGACCACGAGCAGCGTCCCTGGGAACCCGAACCGCTTCGCTGGTTGGGCGCCAGGTACGTGCAGCGCGGCCTGATGAGGGTGGACGACCGCGCCGAGCGAACCGGAGAGCCGCCGACAGGTAAGACCCTCGCAGAACGGCTCGGCAAACACTGAAGATCCGGCCAGACTCGCGCGGCAGGAGAAGACGGGGTGAAGGAGAGAAAAGTCATCGGACTCTCACCGGGCATCGACGCCCCACGTGGCCGGTATAGAAGCTGGGTGGGGAGGGTTCTCTAAGACGGGGAAGGCTAATATGGACGCTACAGGAGGCTGAGAGTGAAAGAGCGACGTATAAGCGAGCGTCCGCCGCAAGAGGTGGAAGACGCCGGCCAGGATGTTGAACGTACCGTCGCTGTAGAGTTGTCCGCGGTTACCAAGCGTTTTGGGGAGTTCATCGCGGTCGACGAACTCACGCTCGACATCTACGAGGGCGAGTTCTTCTCGCTGCTGGGCCCGAGCGGGTGCGGCAAGACGACGACGCTGCGCATGATCGCCGGCTTCGAAGAACCGACCGAGGGTGGCATCTCCGTCGGCGGGGACCCGATGCGGGGGGTACCTCCTTACAGGAGGCCGGT
>DATDKO010000220.1:0-3157 GCA_036519935.1 Rubrobacter sp.
TCCGCGGCTACTGGTACAACGGTGGCCGCTGGCCGGAGGAGGGAGAGGAGGCTACCGCGAGCGCCACGGGGTCGGGGCGCGCGTAGCGGGCATAGAGAAGTCGACGAGGGCTACCAGAGCTACGATGCCAGCGAAGGGAGATTCTCTCTGACTGGACCTTATGCCCTCGTTGGTAATGTTCTGGCACCTGTACCGTTAGGTCGGACAGCAGTGGTGATCGAGGGTGGCAAGATCCGCGATGTCATGCGATCGCCGTGGTCCGCAGAGCTACCGTCCGAGCGTCGCGAGGTGTCGGGGTTTATCTGTCCAGGCTTTATCGACCTACAGATAAACGGTGCGTTCGGGATCGACGTGGGGCCGGACACGACGGCCTTGGAGGCTTTGGTCCGTGAACTCCCCAAGACCGGCGTGACGTCCTTCCTGCCAACCGCCGTCTCCTGGCCTGCCGAACGCTATGCAGATCTCCTGGACGCCATAAAAGAAGCTCCGAGCTCGCCCGGCGCGGCAATACTCGGCGCCCACATAGAAGGACCCTTCTTGGCGCTCGCACGCAAGGGCGCTCACGATCCGGCCAATCTGCAGCCGGTGGACCTGGAACTCACGGAGAGGCTCGTCGGCTCGGGCATGGTTCGCGTGATGACCTTGGCGCCCGAGCTTCCCAGGGCGAAGGAGGCTATTCGGCTCCTCCGGGACGGCGGGGTGGTGGCGAGTGCCGGCCACACTGAGGCAAGTTACGAGGAGATGCTTCGGGCGATCGACTCCGGCCTCCCGATGGGCACACACCTCTACAACGCTATGAGTTCGTTCGAGCACCGTGCGCCGGGTGCCGTAGGAGCCTTACTCACCGACGATAGGGTCCGGGTAGGCATAATCGCGGACGGGGTGCATGTGCACGAGGGCGCCCTCCGCCTCGCCTACCGGCAGAAAGGCCCAGAGGGCTTGGCTCTCGTTAGTGATGCCATGGAAGCAGCCGGGATGGCCGAAGGCGAGTACGAGCTTAGCGGACGCAGGGTTCGCCTCAAGAACGGCTCCGTTCGCCTCCCTGACGGCACGCTCGCCGGCAGCGCGTTGACCATGGATCAGGCTGTGCGCAACGGCGTGAAGTTCATGGGCATCCCTGTGGAAGATGCTGTGCGGATGGCTTCTGAAACCCCGGCCGAGATACTGGGTAAGTTCGAAAAAGGAAGGATAACGCCGGGAGCGGATGCCGACCTGGTGGTCCTCAGCACGGAGGGTATGGTAGAGGAGACCATCGTGGCTGGCGAGACCGTATACCATGGGAGAGGTGAGAGCGATGTCTGGTAGCAAGATGTCCGCTGAGATACGCGAGCAGCCTGAGGTCCTTGAGCGCATCCTCCATGAGGGGTGGGACGAAGTATTGTCAGCGTCTCGCGTCTTACGGCAGGGCGATCTCCGGTCCGTGATGATCGCGGCCCGTGGCACCTCTGACAACGCCGCACTTTACGCCAAGTACCTGTTCGAGGTGCTGCTGGGCGTGCCCACGGCCCTTGCCTCGCCGTCCACCTTTACTCTGTACGAGAGCAGGATGAGTCTCGAAGGAGTGCTGGTTGTGGGCATCAGCCAGTCTGGCGAAAGCCAGGACGTTCTGGAGACTATCCGCAGATCGGGTGAGCTTGGGGCCAACACCCTCACCGTAACAAACGACGAAAGCTCCGCGATGGCGAAGGTTGGACAGCACCACTTCTTCCTCCGTGCGAGCAAAGAGGAAAGTGTCGCCGCCACTAAGACGTACACCGCCGAACTGATGATGCTCTACCTGCTCGCCTGCGCGCTCAAAGGGGAGAAGAGGCTAGGGCATGACGTGCGGCGGCTGCCAGAGCTCTCGCAAGAAGTACTCGAAGCGGAGTGGGAAGGGACCGAGCGCTACCGCTATGCGGAGTACATGGTGGTGACCTCCCGCGGCTACAATCTCG
Source organism: Rubrobacter sp. (assembly GCA_036519935.1). GTDB lineage: Bacteria > Actinomycetota > Rubrobacteria > Rubrobacterales > Rubrobacteraceae > Rubrobacter_D. The sequence goes on from DATDKO010000220.1 coordinate 1,935, forward strand.
CGACCGCCGAAGAGGCCGCCCTCAAGCTCATGGAGACCGCCTACGTCGTGGCTCAGGCTTTCTCCGCAGCCGATCTCAGACACGGACCCATAGCCATGATCGGCCACGATTTTCCCGTTCTCGCCATCGCCCCGCCCGGCAGAGCCCAACCGGGAATGAGATCCCTCGTCGAGAACCTCCGAGACCGGGGAGCGGAACTTGTGGTGGTCAGCGACGAGAGGACCATGCTTGATAAGGCGTCGGCGACATTTCCGGTGCCGGGCTCACTTCCTGAAGAGCTGTCGCCAATACTCTGTGCCATACCCATCCAGCTGCTTGCGGAGAACCTGGCGCGTCTCAAGGGGCTCAATCCGGACTCTCCTCGAGGCTTGAGCAAAGTGACGGAAACTTGGTGATCCATGTGCCGTGCAGGTGGCTGACGGTGTCGGGCGTGAACGTGCCCGTTTGCGGGCGGCCGCATCCTATCCTGCCCGCGCATCGAGCGAGCCGAGAATATCGTAGTCGTGGATCTGATCTGGCAAGGAACGGGCGACGAGTTATTTACGGGCTCCTGACACCACCGCGAACGCAATACGGTGCAACGCGAGGCAAGGCAGGGAAAAGAATCCGGCTTATCTATGCGGAGTTTGCAAGCCTGTGCAAGCCCCTGCAACGCATGGATTATCATTCGTAGAGAGACTAGGTCAGCAGTTCGAGTCCGCTCGTCGGCTCTTGTTTTCCGCATAGGCAAGCAGAATACTGGGAATATGAGAAGCTACCGCACCTGCGATGGGAGAGTCCTGATACCACTGAGGTAGACGTAGAATTTCGTTATCCCTCAGCAGTTCACGTAATGGGCCATTCTGACCTTTCGGTTGTCCGTGGTCCCTAGGCAGGTCCGAGCGCTGGTAGATTCCAGCTAGTGTCTGTCCAGCCGGACGCGGGACAAGGCCCTGTTTCACGCTCGGTGCCGTAAGTGCGGTTCCTGGCAGCCGGGTATACCAAAAAGTCGGGTGCCCGTGTCCCAAGCCGTGACTTATACTGTTCGTATGAGGCCCATATGCTTCATATCGGACTACGGCCTCACCGACGTCCTCGTTGGGACCTGTCATGGCGTGATGAAGGGCATCGCGCCGGAAGCCACCATAATTGACGTGACCCACACCATCCCCGGATTTGACGTCATCCGGGGCGCAGAGGCGCTGTGGCACGCCACCCGGTACATGCCCGAGGACAGCGTCTAC
>DATDKO010000221.1:0-3663 GCA_036519935.1 Rubrobacter sp.
GGCGACTATGGCGTTACCCAACATGCTGGAGCATGTCAAACGTGCGTGCCACATCTAGTGGCTCGTTCCCGCCGGCAAGGATCATTTCAGCCTGCTAGCGAGCGGCTTGCGTTCGATTTGCTCTCTGCAGTAGATAAGGCCCCGCATCGTTTACCACAGAACCTGACTCTGCGTGCAGGAGCCTCGCTGGCAGGTACTTGCCCTCAAATGCTGACAAGCCGCCCGCAGGGCGGCGTGCTGATCGGCTGATGACGTGATCCGCTGAAGTCCAGGACTTCAGCGGATCACTTCGATGACCCAGGCGGCGACCCAGCCTTCTTCCGACCTCACGTAGTCTCCCCTCCAAGAGATGCCCTTGAGCCTGTCGAAGATCCTGGCGGCTTCGGTCGGGTCGTCGAGTCCGATCTCGACGCCCATCGCCTCGATCTCGCTACGCGGAACCTGGACCGGGATGCTCTCGAACCTATCCTTCAACACCTCGCGCATCCTGATCTGCTGCTGCCTGTCGGGGGTCCGGTATCTGCCCTCTCTGATTGCCGACCTCCTCTTCGGATACGAGACAGTCTGCCCTCCCCCAAGGTACGAGACTGTCGTACAAAACACTACGTAAGGTCTATGTTCGGCAGATCTGTAGACAAGTGTTAGCTCCGCCTTCTATGTTTTCTCCTTCCGTCTGTGGCCGCTCCTTAACAGCGAGTAGCCGACAGGCACGACGAGCAGCGTGAGGAACGTCGAGGTCGCGAGGCCTCCGACGACCGTTATGGCGAGGCTCGATGAGATCAGGCCGTTACCGCCGCCGGAGAGCCCAAGGGCGAGCGGCATCAGGGCGAAGATGGTGGCGAAGGCCGTCATCAAGATGGGCCTCAGACGCGCCCGACCGGCCGCCAGGATAGCCTCGTCTGAGGTCTCGTAACGGTCCTGCGCTTTGACGGCGAAGTCGACGAGCAGGATGGCGTTGGAGACCACGATCCCGATAAGCAGCAGGACGCCGAGCAGCGAGGGCACGGAGATAGCCGTATTCGTCAGGTAGAGCGCGCCGAAGGCCCCGACCGTGGTGAGGGGCACGGCGAGCAGTATCACCAGCGGAACGAGTAGCGAGCCGAAAAACACTACCAGCAACAGGAAAACGAGCAAGAGCGCCACGACTATAGAGAGGAAGAGGTTCCTGAAGCTCTCGTTTATGTCCTCGTTCTCGCCGCCGACCTGCGCCGTAACGTTCGCCGGCAGGTCGAGGTCGGCGACGGCCCTCTGGGCCTCCGTGGAGACCGTCTGGGTGTCTGTGGTGGTGATCCCTCCCGTGACCGTGACGGCACGCTCCCCGTCGGTGCGGCTGACGGCCGCTGGAGACTCAACCTCCCCGACCTCGGCGACATCTCCCACGGTCGTGTCGCTCCCGACCGGCAACCCCCGCACCTCATCCAACGAATCCACGGAGCCCTCGGGCACGCCAACCACGACAGGCGTATCCCCGAGCGTGGTCACGGTGCTGTCGCCGAGAAGAGAGGCGAGCGAGCGCGAGACCAGAACGGGCGAGAGTCCTGCTTTCGCGGCCTTCTCCGGGTCTACTTTGATATCTACCTCGGGGTTGCCGCCCGAGAGGTCGTTCTCCACGTTGTTCACGTCTTCGAGCTTGCGGAACTCATCGGAGACGATGTCCGCCGCCTTTGCGAGCTCTTCTTTGGAACCACCGGTGAGGACGGCTTCGAGCCCGCCCTGGGGCGGGCCGTTCGAGAGGATCTGGACCTGGAAGTTCTCCCCGTAGAGCTCGTCGCCCTCTTTATCTACCCGATCCAACGTCCGCCTGACGTCCGCGCTCTCTCTTACGTTGATGAAGGCCTGGGCTTTGTTGCCAGGCCTGACAGGGGACTCGGGGTCCTGGGTGTCCTCACCGCCGATGGAGACCTGGTAACTCTTTATTCCTTCGTCCTTTTGCAGGAAGTCCTCGAACGGGCGCAGCTTCTCGCTCGTCCTCCCGAGGGCCGTGCCCGCAGGCAACTCCACGTCCGCGATGAGGAGACGCTCCTCGCTCGGCGGGAAGAAGGTGACGGGCAGAAACCGCACGAGCCCGAGTCCCCCTGCGAAAGTAAGGAGCGCGAGCAGCAACACGGCCAGCCTGTGGCGCAGACTCCAGCGCAACATCGGGGTGTAGAGCCGCAAGAGCAGCCCGTCCGACTCGCCGCCGTTCCTCATCCCCGCCCTCCGACTGCTCCCGTTCTCGGGGTCCTCGCTTGAATCTTCGTCCGTCCTCTGTGGCGCGCGGTGGCTGGTTCGGCGTCTGAGGAAGAAGCTGACAAGCACGGGGATAATGGTCACGGCCACGATCAACGAGGCAACCAGCGCGAGGGCGACGGTCAGCGAGAGCGGGACGAAGAACTTGGAGACTATTCCGCCGACGAGGGCCAGAGGGAGAAAGACGGCGATCGTGGTTAGCGTCGATGAGGTGATCGCGCTGGCCACCTCTGTGGTCCCCTTGAGGGCAGACTCCTCAGGCTCGTAGCCGGTCTGCACGTAGCGGTAGGAGTTCTCTAGCACCACGATCGCGTCGTCGACCACCCTGCCCACAGCGATCGTTAGGCCTGCGAGGGTGATGATGTTCAGCGTCAGGTTATCTACCCAGGAGAAGAGGAGGGCGGCGAGCACAGAGGTAGGCAGAGAGACTGCGGTGACCAGGGTTGCGCGCATGGAGCGCAGGAAGGCGAAGATAACCAGCATCGCGAGTACGGCCCCGACGAGCGCCTCCTCGACGAGCCCATTTACCGACTCCTCGACGTCGGTCGCGGCGTTGGCCACGATCACGACCTGATCCCGCCCGATCCTATTGCGCACGTCATCGAGTACTCTCTCGACCTCTTCAGCGACCTCGACGGTGTTGGCGTCGGTCTCCTTGATCACGTTCAGGCCCAGGCTCGGCTCCCCATTGGTACGCGAGATCCCCGATAGACCCGAGCCCACCTCGCGCACCTCGGCCACGTCTCTAAGCAAGATCGGCTCCCCCGCCGCAGCGGGAGATCCCATCGTACCCACCGCTCTACCGGCGGGAGGGGCGGCAGCTCTGGTCGGAGCAGCGGCAGCTCTGGTCGGAGGGGCGGCAGCGCCGGCTTGAGCGCCACCTGGGGGAGCTGCAGCACTGGGTAAGGCAGCGTCCGGTACATCTGCGGCCGCGCCGGAACGGGCCCCGCCGGTATCGCCGCCGGCCACCCCGACGGGAAGGTCTTCAAGGGCTCTTATCCCTTCGAGCTCGCTGGTGGTGCTTACTGGGGTCTCGCGTCCGTTTACGGAGACGCTGCCCACGGGCGCATCCACCTTCGCCCCGCTTAGCGCGCCGACCACGGCGTCGGTCGAGAGACCCTTCTCCTTCACTTTGTCGGGATCGAGATCCACCTGGATACGTTTCTCGGCGCCCCCGATCACATCGACGCTCGCCACACCGTCGACCTCCTCGATGGAGGAGACGACCTCGTCCTCGGCGTAGCTCGTGAGGTCGGCGAGGTCACTGTCCTCTGCGGCCAGCGAGAGCGACAGGATAGGGAACTGCGAAGCCGACTGGCTCTTGACCTCGGGATCTCCTGCCTGCGAAGGAAGCTGTAGGCTGTCGAGCGCCGCCTGGAGGTCGGACTCGGCCTTCTCGGTGTCGGCATCGAGGTCAAACTCGACGACCACGAC
>DATDKO010000222.1:0-3033 GCA_036519935.1 Rubrobacter sp.
GTGGCGCTACTGGAGAGCGTACTCCGAGAAGGACCCGCCTCGGGAGCTGAAGGCGCTGTTCGATAGGCTGTTCGCGGCAGAGGGACTGTACCTCTATGTCCATTAGCAACAAACTACCGGTAGGTCCATCACGAAGTCATAGCTCCAGACGTGGTTTGGGTGCCTGGCCTGCCTCCTCGTGCAACTGTTCTCGCTCGTGCCCAGGAGGATCGGGAGGCGCCGTCTCTTGCGCTGCTTGCCCCAGAGCGGCGTGATTGCGCTCGACAAAGCGCTGGACTACCTCCGTGGCGTTCTTGAGCAAATGCCAGCGATCGGCCACCTGCACGGCTTGTGGAGCGCCCTTTGCGGCGGCTTCTGCGTATGCACCGCTGCGGTCCCTCGCTATGACCCGGATCTCGGGATGGCGCTTCAGCCAGGCGAACACCGATCCGGCTTCTCGGTCTTCAAGTAGGTCGATCACCTCGTGTCTGTCCAGATCGACTATGATGGTGCCGTAGTGGTGGCCGCGCCGGAAAGCCCAGTCGTCTATCCCGACGGCATGGGGTTGTGGATGTAGGACGCTCGGCGAGTTCCGCACGTAGCGCAGAAGGGTAGAGGGGCTCGCACTCATGCCGAGGCGCCATAGCAGCCGAGCGGCTCCCTCGCCTCCCAGCGCGAAGCCAACCAGCCGCAGGACCTCGTGCAGGCGCATCGTCTTGCGGGCGTAGGGCTCGGCCACGGAAGCCAGGCGCTCGGCGAAGATCCGTCGCGGGCACGCAGGCGCGGAGCAGCGGAATCTCCTGACTAGCAGCGAGAGCTTTACCGAGCGTCCGCCCCAGGGCAGATCCGCCACGGTGCGACGGTAATGACTGTGGAGCCTGGCTGTTTTCTGGCCGCAGACCGGACAGGATACCGACGGGCGGGTGCTAGCGACGGAGAGCAAGACGGTCTTAGCGTCAATGGCGACGTTCTCGAGTTGGAGGCCGGCTACTTTGGGCAATAGCGTCATGGAGAGCTTCTTCGATGAGTACATGCCCTGCGTTGTAGCTTACGAGAGAAACTGCGGCCCGCTTATGCTGCACCGAAAACGAGGGAGAGTCCCCACTCGGCCTTCGGACGGCCCACGTAGCGCTGGGTGGACCTGGGCTGGCCGATCGCCTCGCACGCCCGACGCTCGGAGACCCCAAGGTGCCGCCGAACGTGCCCGACGGCAGCCCTCTTCCGGGTCTTAATCTCAGAAGTTTTTTTCGGCTCACCTCCTTTAGGATGCTGATGTCCACTGCCTGCTCGGCGACGATCTTCTTCAGGCGAGTGTTCTCCTTTTCCAGCTCCTTCAGGCGTTTGGTCGCATCGGCCTTCATTCCACCGTAGTGGTTCCTCCAGCGATGGAAGGTCGCCTCGCTGATGCCGAGCTTCCTTGCGATCTCGGAGACCGAGACTCCTGCGGCCAGCTCGGCGTCCGCTTCGCGCAGCATGCGGACGATCTGCTGTGGGGTGTGTCTCTTCTTCATCGAGAATCCTCCTTGTGCCCATCTGGGGCCTTCGGACTCTCATAGTAGCTGGATCAGTTTCCGGGGAGCAGGTCATTTATGGTTGCACCCCATTCTCGCAACCGACTTGGTAAGCTAGCGGCCAGGGGACCCTCTACTCGCCGCTGCCCGACTCCGGCAGGGGATCAGACCGCGAGTGCTCTGGATCGCCCGCTGTGCCAAACGGGTTGCAGTACGGTTGCGGTATGGCGAGACCCGACTGCTCCGCCGCGCCTTACATTTTACCTGCAAATTGCGAGAAAATAAAGAGCCAACGAGCGGACTCGAACCGCTGACCTGCTCCAGCTACGAGTTTGCTTGCACACGTTCTAGCCCGTACTGGTGCGTCCGGAAAATACGCCTATTTAGGCGGTTTTCGATGATCTGGGCGTGTCACTTTGTCCATTGTGTACCAGTGCGTATCAGCCCGGTTGCAGTACGGGTTGCAGTAAGTTCTTGCGGATGTTGAGCTGCGATGCAAATGTTTCAAAAAGGGCTTAACCCTCGGTCCGCTTCTCAATCTAGACTCTTTCTGCGGCTTTCGGGTGGTAGCAGTAATACTTCGTCCTTATCCAGCTTGGTAGGTACTTCAGGTGTGGCACACCATGCATGATGATCAGCACTGAGCCGGAAGCCATCCAGAACACCCGAGAGGGTTACTCGCCAAATGTCCGGGGAGCGAAGTTCTCCGACGTTTCAGGTTCGGGTCGCAGAACACTGGAGTGTCAGAAGGGTGATGTCGTCCTCCTGTTCCCAGCCCTCCCCAACGAAGGAGTAAAGCTCATCTAAGAGCAAATCAACCAGCGACCTTTCCTCACCTTGCTCGGCAACTAGCGCCCGCAGCCTAGGAAATCCGAACATCTCACCTTCTGGGTCGTGCGCTTCTACCAACCCGTCGCTGTAGAAGAGGGCTGCGTCGCCAGCCTCGAGCACGATCTCCTTCTCCTCGTAACTCATCCCAGGCATGAGCCCCAGTGGCATCCCCCTCGCCCTCAGCTCCTCGGCCTCGCCCCTGAGGCGGTGTAGGTAGGGCAGGTCGTGGCCCGCGTTGGCGTATCTCAAGCTAGCGCTCTTGGGGTTGAGGATGCAATAGAAGCAGGTGACGAACATGTTGGCTGGGATGCGAGCTAGCAACGTCTCATTAACCCGCTCAAGTACCTCCCCTGGCGAAGAGGAATCCAACGCTTGAGCTGCGAGCTGCAACATGCCGCAGGTTGTGGACATAACCAACGCGGCTGGCACACCCTTGCCAGTGGCGTCCCCGACTACCACTCCTAGGCGACCATCAGAGAAAGGGTGGAAGTCGTAGAAGTCTCCTCCCACCTCTCTGGCTGGTTGGTACAAGGGAGAGATCTGCCATCCCTCTAGAGCGGGCACCTCCTTGGGGAGTGAGGCTTGCTGGATGCTTCGGGCCACCTGCAGTTCATGCTCGACGCGCTCACGTTCGGCCACTGTTTGCTTGAGCTGCTGCTGAAACAACTCGCCTAAATCCATGTGCGACCAGCTCTCTACGATCTTACCGTCG
>DATDKO010000223.1:0-4792 GCA_036519935.1 Rubrobacter sp.
GACGGATATCTTGATCTCGTCTGCGGGCTTCTCAGGGAGGGACTCCAGATTGGAGACACCGCCTATCGGCAGAAGCGTTATGCTGTGAATCTCGAGGCCAAGGCGCTGAGCCACCAGGGAGTGTCCGAACTCGTGCAACAACACGCATAAGAACAACGCTACTATTGTGAGGGCGGCTGTGAGCGCCCCGAGTAGGCTACCCGACGCCTGGTAGCCGATGAAGGCGAAGAAGGCCAGGAGCAGGAAGAAGGTCCAGTGTGCATTCACGTCTATACCCGAGAGTCGTCCAAGCTTGAAAGCACCACCCATAAGGATTCTCCAGTTCGCCGCAGGGACCGGACGCTCATGAGCTTACCAACGAGGCGTGGCAAGGTCGTGGCGAGGAGCGTGAACCCAGGTTATCCGGGAGAAGGGTTACGATCGTCGATAAACTCTTCCATAACAAGTGCCCCCAAAAGTACCGCTACTACAAAGATCTATCAAACCCGGTTCTGTTTCATTACCAGACACCCGCTTCACGTGCGCCGCCGGCGTCGATCCGCTCTTGGGAGTGGCTCCAGCGCTCGTGGGGCAGGTAGGACCACCTCCTTGACAGGCGGGCGAGGTAGGAGGTGGCGTTGTAGCTCACCAGTACCTCGCCGTCGCGGTTGCGGCAGACCAAGATCTTTAGTGGTAGGTCCAGCGCGAGCAGCGGCGAGGAGACCATGAGCGGTGTGCCGGCCCTGGGGCTGCCGAAGATCCGAGAGCGTGCCTCCTCCTCGAGCCCGAAGCGCCGCACGAGCCCAGTGGCGACCTCCTGCCGCGAGCGGCCGACAAAGTCCTTGAAGGCCTCCACCACTTCCGCCTCGACAAGGTCGGGACGCAACTCGACGGCGGCGCGGGCGTAGGAAAGTGCTTTAAGCTCCTCGGTCTCGACAAGGGTGCCGTCTAGATCAAAGACAGAGGTTCGGATCATGCTCATCGTCTCGATCCTGCTTCGAAAGTCACCGCCGAACTGCCCACGACATCAACTCGCTTCGGTCAGTCAAGCTCGAAAATCGTCGGCGGCGGAAACGATTCCCTTGGCTTCTTCGAGTGTGATCACCGCGTTGTTACCTCCCCACTTGCGGACGCGCCATTCACCACTACCTGTAATTACCTCTGACCAATCATAGCCCATCACGCTGACTATCCGGGCTAGAGACCTCGTCGAACGCACCTGCTCACCGTAGCTTAGCCCATCGTCACAACGTCACCCCGACGGAACGTCGCATTGGTCTCCTCTCAAGCGCCTGCGCGAGACATCCGTAGCGTATACTGCGCAACGATGCGACCCCTCTTGCACATCGGTTATTACAAGACCGGAACTACCTTTCTTCAGACACGGATCTTCCCTGAGCCGGGCTTTTCCCTGGTGGCCAAATCGATGGCATTGTGGTCCTCGTTCGTAGAGGTTGATCCTTTCGCCTGGAGCCCTTCAAAGGCCCGCGAGACCTTCGAAACCGGCATACGAGACGCGGCCGAGCGTGGTCTGGACCCGGTGCTCTCGGCGGAACGCCTCTCCGGCAACCCGGACTCCGGAGGGTACGACAGCGTACATGTGGCCGAGTACCTCGCGGCGACCTTTCCGGAGGCGCGCGTGCTGATCGTGATACGGGAGCAGGCAGACATGCTAGTTTCGAGCTACAAGCGATACGTGAGGAACGGCGGTCCCGGAACGCTTCGGCAGTACGGTTCCCCTCCCTGGGGCCCCCCGCGCCCTCCACACTTCGACCTCAGATACTTAGAGTACCACCGTCTGATCGGCCTCTACTGCAACCTCTTCGGGCCCGAAAACGTGCTGGTGCTGACTTACGAGCTGCTCAGGGATCAGCCGCGCACGTTCCTGAAACGGCTTGGCGATTTCGCCGACGCCGCATTCCTGCTCATTACGAGTGAGCCTGTTCCCTACACCCAAGCCTGCTAAAGATGGCCGTTTTGCAGATACCTATGTCTTCGCCTCGCCCTCAGGCACCCCGGCTCTTGCCCGTCGGACGATGATCACGTCGTCGTAAAACGGTGTGAGCCGCGATCCGGCCACCTGGGGGGCACGTACTTGGGTGCGCCGCACGGTAACCTCCCATTCGCCCCCTTGATTCTCCACGTCATCGCCAGCGCTCCCTCTCCTTCACGCGCCGCATATCGGCTACGATGTTCGCGATGGAAAACCACCGGTCAGGGTTGGCTCGCAAGGCCCCGGCGAGTCCGTCTAGAGCCGCTCGGAGCGGGTCAGTGGGCGCAAGCCAGTCGACATGGCCGGACAGCGCAACGAGCGCCTGGCCTCCCTTTGTGCTGGGCTCTTCACTCGTGAGCCGCCGTACGACACCGTTGAGACGCTTGCGGTATTCGTGGGCATTGCTGAAGCTCACCCACTTTGTCACGGCGGTGATCAACTCGTCGGCTGCGTTCTCGATGGCGACACGGTCGGCGCTCGCCGTGGCGTCTTGGAAACGCAGAAGGGCAGAGGCGATCTTCTCGTGGCCCTTCCCCCGCCATTTCTCGGCCACAGTCAAAGCGATCCCGAGGGCCTGTTCCCTGTCGGACGCGGCGAAGATCCCACGCAGGTCTGCCCCAAACTCCTTACTCTTGGCGAATGACACCATCCCGAGGATGTTCTTCGCATAGCGGACTTGGCAGCGTTGCTGGCAGACCGGCACAGTTGGCTATAGGCGATAGAGGGATGCGCCATATGGTCGTGCCGCCAGGCAGAGAACGCAAGGCCCTAACGCTCCACCAGTAAGGTGTGGGACGGGTCTATCTGCCGCTGGAGGATCTCGCACGCTTCGACTACACCGAAGAGGATCTCGGGGCAAGCATCGTGGACGAGCGCTTTGTCGATCTGGTGCGGTTCGAGATCTGGCGGACAAGGCAGCTGTACGCATTCGCCGACGAGGGGATGGGCTACATACCGCGAGGAAGATGCTTTGCGGTGATGGTAGCGCAAGCTGCACGCGGCGATCCTGGACCGCATCGAGGCACAGGGCTACGACGTCTTTTCGCGGTGGGCGGAGACCTCTCGCCTCGGCAAGCTCAGGGTCGCGGCCAGGTGCGCTGCGCGGAACCCGCAGGAGCTTCTGGCCGGCGAGCATTGCATTCGCCCGCCTGACGTGATGTAATTTCCAGCCAAACACGCCGGGCGACCGGCGGCGCTCATCGAGAGCGGTGGAGGGACGGGCCCTGTGAAACCGCGGCAACCGGCGAGGCTTATCGTCAAGCCTCGTGGCAGGTGCCAACTCCTGCGGAGGAGACTCCGATAGATGAGTCGAAGGACCTGAGGGACGAAGCCTCTCTCCACCGCGAGCGCGAAACAACAACGGAGGGGGGCTACTCTTGAGCCTGAATCTCAGAGAACTATTGGAAGACCGGATCCCTTTACGAACCTCGCAGAGCCGCGGCTGGCGTACGAGAGGCTATACGCTCTGGGCGTGCCGGTGCTCGCGTACAAGACCTTCGTGAAGAGCGGAAATGACGCAGCACGTAACGCATCGTAGCAGGGAAGTAGACGAGAAAGGCGAATACAAAATGGCGGAAAAGACGGTCGGGATCACAACCTGGAACGCGGCGGACGACCAAAAACTGAAGACCTCCCACCTCTTTACCTCAGAATCAGTCACAGAGGGCCACCCAGACAAGATAGCGGACCAGATCTCAGACACCATTCTGGACGCGGCCCTCGCCGACGACCCCATGAGCAGGGTGGCTTGTGAGACACTGGTCACAACAGGACTCGTCGTCGTGGCTGGTGAGATAACGACCTCGACCTACGTGGACATCCCTGCCCTGGTGCGCCAGAAGGTCTCCAAGATCGGCTACACCAGAGCCAAGTACGGCTTCGACGCCCAGACTTGTGGGGTGATCGTCTCCATAGACCCCCAGTCTGCAGATATCGCTCAGGGGGTGGACAGGGCTCTGGAGGTAAGAGAGAGCGAGGCTCTGGAGGAGATAGGGGCTGGCGACCAGGGGATGATGTTCGGCTACGCCTGCCAGGAGACAGATGAGTTGATGCCGCTCCCCATCACACTGGCCCATGCCCTCACGCGCCGTCTCTCGGAGGTGCGCAAGAGCGGCGCCCTCGACTACCTAAGGCCAGATGGCAAGAGCCAGGTGACGGTGCGCTACGAGGGGGACAGGCCCGTAGGCATCGAGAAGATCCTGATCTCGGCCCAGCACCGCGAAGGGGTTGAGGCCCACATAAGGGATGATCTCCTAGAGACGGTCATACGCCCCGTAATGCCTGAGGAACTCTTCGACTCAGGGGTTGCAGAGATCCTGGTCAACCCCACGGGCAGGTTCGTTACGGGAGGACCACAGGGGGACACTGGCCTGACGGGACGCAAGATCATCGTGGATACCTACGGGGGATCGGCCCCGCACGGGGGGGGCGCTTTCTCAGGGAAGGACCCCACCAAGGTGGACCGCTCGGCCTCCTACGCCGCAAGGTGGGTGGCCAAGAACCTGGTGGCGGGAGGACTGGCAGGTCGGTGCCTGGTGCAGGTAGCTTACGCGATCGGCGTTGCCCACCCGGTGAGCGTGATGGTGGAGACGTTCGGCACGGCAAGGACTGATCCGGCGACCCTCGGGGCGCTAGTCCAAGAACATTTCGATCTCAGGCCCGGCGCAATCATCCGAGACCTGAAGCTGCGGAGTCCCATCTTTGCGCGGACCGCCGCCTACGGCCACTTCGGACGCAGCGAAGCAGGGTTCACCTGGGAGGAGACCTCGCAGGCTGATGATCTCCGCCGCGCTGCAGGAGGCTGAAGGTGGAGAGAGAACC
>DATDKO010000224.1:0-2488 GCA_036519935.1 Rubrobacter sp.
TAGGAGCTCCGGTTCACACATCCGATTGTGTGCTTCTCAAAGAGGGCAAGCGCCAGGTCTTCACTGCTCAGATCGATCTCGACGAAGCGGTTACCGCTTACGGCCGCCGTATGCCTAAGGACGTAGCGCTCTCCCACCCGCACTAACTCCACAAATACACCCTCGAAACCATCTAATACTGGATCCATCGCGACGAACACAAACTCAAGTAGCTCTCCTACGGTTTGGACGAAGCCTTCGGATAAAGTCTACTGCTGCCCTACTGCTGCCAATCGCCCACAGCCCGCCGCGGGTACTTTCAATTTTTATGGTATTTGCAGGTAAAATAGAGAGCCGAAGAGCGGACTCGAACCGCTGACCTGCTCATACGAGTTTGCTTGCGTACGTTCTAGCCCGTACCGGTGCGTCCAGTTTTCCCGCCTATTTATGCGGTTTTCGATGTTCTGGCGATATTGCTTTATCCATTGTGTACCAGTGCGTATCAGCCCGGTTGCAGTACGGGTTGCAGTACGCCTTTACGCATCTCCGTTGGCACCATGCCCTGATCGGCTAGCGATGCAGGACTGCGCTTATTGACTAGGTTGACAACATCTCCCTTATAGTGTATGGTGAGTAGATACTCAATGAGTGTATCCTCAATAGACAGGCTTGAAGCGAGGCGGTGACGGGTGAGAGACGCTGACCAGCAGTTGAATGTTCCACCGACCGGCCGGCGGCTCACGTCGCGCCAGCGGCAGGCAGCGGCGCGCCGAGAGCAGATCCTGAAGACGGCTCTCAAGCTGTTCGCGGCGCAGGGCTTCGACGCTACCTCTACGAGGCAGATCGCTCGCGAGGTAGGGATCGCTGAGGGCCTCATCTTCCATTACTTTCCTACCAAGGCGAGCCTGCTCGCCGCTATCCTGGAGGACCGGGTGGAGGAACGGCGGGCCTTCAGGAGAGAGCTGCGTCCCCTCCTGGAGGATGCAGCGGGTAAACCAGCCTCCGAGGTGTTGCGCTCCGTGGCCTCCGGTTGGCTCGCCACTCTGCGGCGGGACGAGGAGATCGTCGTCGTGCTGTTCACGGCCGCCCAGGTGAACCCTGAGGTGAGGGCGGCGTGGCAAGGACTGATCCGGGAAGGCACAGACCTGTTCTCCGGCTACCTCGCCGCCCGCGTCGAGGCCAGCGAGCTGAGGGAGGACCTGCCGCTGGAGACGGCGGCGACGATGTTCGTCTCGTCGCTGATGATCTTCTTCCTCACGCGCCGTTACCTGCCAGAGCCCGAGTGGGAAAAGCAAAGCGACGCCTACGCGCGAGAGCTGATCTCCGTCTGGCTGGAGGGAGCGCGAAGATGAGAACCAACCCGCGGCCAGCGGCAGGGCCTTCGGCCCCTCTCTTTTGACCGTTTCGTTGACCGCCCACTCACTCAGGAGCTGGCCGTGAGCACGTCTGCACAAGTGCGCAAGGAGACCGAGGCAAAGGGGGCCGAGCAGACCACCTGCTGCGTCGTAGGAGGTGGTCCGGCCGGAGCGATGCTTGCCCTCCTGCTCGCGCGGCAGGGGGTCGAGGTGACGCTGCTGGAGGCACATAGGGACTTCGAGCGGGATTTCCGCGGCGACACGCTGCACGCCTCGACGATGGAGATCCTGGACGAGATTGGGCTAGCCGATCGCCTCCTCGAGCTCCGCCACGCGAAGGTCAGGCACTTTACGCTGTCGGCGAAAGGTGGCGCGTTCACATTCGACCTCTTCGCAGGACTGAGGACAAGGTTCCCCTACATAGTGGTGATGGCCCAGTCGCGTTTCTTGGAGTTCATCACCGATGAGGCGAAGCGCTACCCGAACTTCCGGCTCGCCATGTGGGCGAGGGTGGAGGAGCTCCTCGAGGAGGACGGGGTGGTGAGGGGCGTGCGCTACCGGGGACGGGACGGCTGGCGCGAGGTTCGCGCCACGTTGACGGTCGGCGCGGACGGCCGCTTCTCGAAGGTGCGCAGGTTGGCGGGATTCGATCCAGTCAAGATATCCTCGCCGATCGACGTGCTCTGGTTCAGGATCTCGCGGCGGGAGGAGGATCCGAAGGAGGCCCTGGCCGCCCGCGTAGGGAGCGGGATGTTCATGGTGTTCATCGATCGCTTCGAGTACTGGCAGGTGGGCTGCACCATCGTCAAGGGCGGCTACAAAGTGGTGCGCGCATCCGGTCTGGATAGGCTGCGTCGATCTCTCGCCAGGGTTGCACCGGAGTGGGCTGACCGGTTCGAGGAGCTGAAGGAGTGGAAGCAGATCCCGGTCCTCTCCGTCGAGATAAGCCGCCTCAAGCGCTGGCACAAGCCGGGTCTGCTCTTGATCGGCGACGCCGCCCACGTGATGAGCCCACTCGGCGGGGTGGGCATCAACTACGCCATCCAGGATGCTGTGGTTGCCTCCAACGTGCTCGGCGAGAAGCTCAGGACAGAAGAGCCCATACGAGAACAAGACCTCGCCGAGGTGCAACGTCGGCGAGGTCTGCCCATCAG
>DATDKO010000225.1:0-3787 GCA_036519935.1 Rubrobacter sp.
GCTTCCTTTCCTCGTAATCGTCTCGCTACCCTCAAAGAGCTTTGAGGTGTTGGGCCGGAAGAAGAGGTCAGTGATCCAATCGAAGAGCACCTGCACACGGTTGAGGTTGCGGCCCAGCGCGTAGAGGTAGACGCCCCTCCAGATGAGCGCTCCGAGCAACCCGCTGAACTTGACGCCCAGGATATTGACCACCGCGCTGTCCTCCCCGAGGTCCACGAGTTGGCCGAGTGAGCGGTAGCGGAAGGACTTCGGTTCCCTGCCTTGGATCTGCGCGGCGAGGTTGAGGCCGACCCTCTTGCCCTCCTGCTCGGCGGCCTGGGCGAGGGCCGGAACGTGTGGACCGTCGTAATCCACGCTGAAGCAGTCGCCGACGGCGTACACACCGGGACGGTCCTTCACGCGCAGGAACTCGTCCACGAGTATGTGTCCGCGGCGGTCCTTTGGCACGTCGAGGTCCCCGACCGGGGGAGCGGGCTCGATTCCCGCGGTCCACACCGTGGTGCGGGTGGGAATGGTGCGGCCGTCTGAGAGGGTGACGGCGTCGGGACGGACCTCTTCTGCTCGCGCATTGTTTAAGACCTCAACCCGCTGGGAGGCGAGT
This sequence comes from Rubrobacter sp., assembly GCA_036519935.1. GTDB lineage: Bacteria > Actinomycetota > Rubrobacteria > Rubrobacterales > Rubrobacteraceae > Rubrobacter_D. The sequence goes on from DATDKO010000225.1 coordinate 602, forward strand.
CTGAGGGAGGCAGCGTGGGCGAGCGCCGGGTCCACCCCCTTGAGGATCGTATCGTCTGCGTTCACCAGTACGAGGCGTACCCTGTCGAAGTCGACGTTGGAGTAGTCCTCTTCGAGGACGCCGAAGATGAGGTCGTGGGTGTCGGAGATCCCCTCCACCCCGGTGGTTCCGCCGCCGACGAACACGAACGTAAGGAGGTCGTCGCCGTGCTCGCCCCGCAATCTCTCGGCCTCCTCGAAGCAGTCCAGCACGTGATTGCGCACCGCCACGGCCTTGGTCAACCCTTTGAGGTCGAAGGCGTGCTCATCGGCACCGGAGCCGAAGAAGGCCGTGCGGCTCCCCAGGGCCAGTATCAGGTAGTCGTAAGGGAAGTCACCGCCGTCAGTGTGAACGTTTCGGTTCTCGAAGTCTACCCCTTCGACCTCGGCCTGGAGGAACTCCACCCCCAAGGGGCGGAGTACGCGCCGTAGCGGGTAGGCGGCGTGGCGCACCTCGATGTTGCCAGAGATGGCCGACGGGACCATCGGCCAGAAGGTCGTGTAGTTGTGCCGGTCCAGCAAGCCCACGCCCACCTCCTGGCTCCCGGAGAGCGCCCGGGCCAGCCCCTCGGCAGCCGCCAAGCCCCCGAATCCTCCGCCCACCACGAGAACCTTAGTCGGGGCCTCGGAGTAGGTAACGCCGAACGGGACAGGACGTTTTAGCCTGTTGTATACCAGCAGAGCGAGCGGGACCAATCCGGCAGCCGGCGCCGCTTTGAGGAGTCTGCTTCCCATCGGTGCTCCTCCGATCTATCCTCCGTAAAAGAGGTTCGATGCTAATGTTGCTGCTGGCCGAGGTCGCGCCTCCACTCCACGCCGCCTCTGCGTCATCGCGCTCGTTTCAGGATGACTAGATTATATCCAAGTTCTGCATACAGACTTCCGAGAATACCTATTCACCCAAGTGCGTAGAATAGAAATTCTCGGAAGTTCGCTTTAATGGAATTCTCGGAAGTTCGTAACGCTCAAGCAACAATCAAGTAAGCGTAAGTATACGGCAACGCTGACCTATCGGAGTGGGGCTATGCAGGAGTTCAGCGCCAATACGTTGTGGGGCCTGTTAGTATGCCTCCCGGGAAAGAGTCCCAGAGAGTCCTCCCCCCCTCTCTGGGCGACGACACACGAGAGGAGGACTAGAGAGAATGAACCGAAGAGGGCTATGGGCAGCGGGTGTGGTACTGATCCTACTGGTCGTTGGCGCGGCAGCCCTAACTACTGTTGGAGCGGGATATGCCAAGGACGAGGACACCTCAAGGGCGAAGTGCTCGGAGGCCACGCTCAAGGGGACGTATCTGTTCGCCTATGATGGGTTTGGAATCAAGGGCAATGACCAGATTCCGTTCGCCGTGGCAGGCTATGATGTCTTTGACGGCAACGGCAACATTAACAGCGTCTCTTCATTTAACGTGAACGGCAAGATTACTCGTAAGGAGCACGTCTCCGGCACGTATAGCGTCAAGGCGGATTGCACGAGCACCGCCATCTATGAGGATGGCACTCACTACGATCAGTTCATCGCCCCCGATGGCAGTAAGTTCACGTTCGTGCAGACCAAGCCGTCCGAGGTTGTGACGGCGACGTTTGAACCGCGGGTAACGGCCAAGCGGGTTGCCCCATAGGAGGCGAAGAAGTTGGCTGGCAAGAATAAGGGCCGGGGCTTAGAGCAGCCTCGGCCCTTCCTCTTGCCCTTATTCACCGGAGTGCGTGGAAGGGGAATTCTCCGAAGTTCACCTCCGGCATTATGCATAGCCCGGTCCTATACAGCAGATTGTCTTATGTAAAGTATCGAGGGTTCATAGCCCGGTATACATAAGACATTGATAATACTCGCCCGTATTACGGTCCCTCCTTGCTTTCGACGCTGCCTTACTCGCGCACCACCAGGACCGGGCAGTGGGCGTGGCGGACCACAGAATCCGAGATGCTGCCCATCAACGCCCTCCTCAAAGGTCCAAGGCCCCGGCTTCCCAAGACGATGAGCCCGGCCCCGAGCTCATCAGCCAGGCCCACGATCTCCGCATCGGGCCTGCCAAGCCTCGTGTGTGCCTCTGCTACCTCGCCGCTCTCCCTTACCCGCTGCAGCTGCTCGTCGAGCTTTGTTCTAGCCTCCTCCTCGGCGCCATCTTGCATCCTTCTCCAGAGATCCGGGTCCAGGGTTGTAGCGCCTGGGGCCTCGTATCCTACGAGGGGCATGTGCCCCACATAGATGACGTGCAGCTCCGAGCCTGTTTTTTCGGACAAGTCGGCGGCCGAGGCGAAGGCTAGCTCCGCCTCCCTAGATCCGTCGGTGGCCAGAAGGATCCTGGTAGGAAAAATGCTCATCGGTTGTCACCCCCTTATTCGATGCGCTCATGGCTGAAACCGTATGATGCCAGCAGGCGAGCTATGCCGCTCCCAGGAAAGGGTTAGCTGCCCTTATTCACCTAAGTGCGTGGAATAAGAATTCTGCGAACTTCGCCTTTTGGGGATTCTCGGAAGTTGAGTTCAGGCGAATAGCGTGAACAGAGCACCGAGTAGGGCACCTATGCCGACCGCGACGGCTATGCTCTGCCTATGGACTTGCCCGCCGCTTCGTGCGCTCGCGCTACTTCTGCTCGTTGAGGCTGTAGACGCGACCGTCTGGACCGCGGAAGCGTCGGTAGGCGTACGCGATCTCCTCCACGCGGGTGATCTCGCCTAGCAGTTCGCACCCTGCGGCCTCCACCGCGGCCGAGGCGGCCTCGACGTCGTCCACCCGGAAGCCGAAAACGAGGCCATCGTTGATGGCGTAGTCAGCCGAGGCGGCCTGGGGCGTGTTTAGCTCCAGCGTCGTCCCGTTGGGCATGATGAACAGGACCATGTCCTCGCGCTCCACCTCCGGGGCCAAGCCGAATGTCTCGGTCATCAGCGCCTTGGTGGCCGCGAAGGGCTCGGGGTCGAGGACGACAGCGTGCCAGGTTATGCCTTCTACGTTCACGGTCTTTTCCTCCCAATCGTCGCCTTTTATGTGGTGCCAAACCTCGAGAGAATCTGCGCCGACTACTTGCCGCTTGCTTACTACGCCGTCGAACGTTAGCGTGGCCCTTACCCATGCGCAACCCCCTATGCATCCTTTATTGGGGACTCGCCTGGATCCCATTCACCGGAGTGCGTGGAATAGAAATTCTCG
>DATDKO010000226.1:0-9342 GCA_036519935.1 Rubrobacter sp.
CGCTAGCGAGAGGAATTCTGTGGAGATCTCTTCCGGGCTCACAGGCTCGTGTTCTCTCACGAAACCGTAGATGCTAGGAGACACGGACCTCCGTCCGCGCCGCCCCTACAGGGACAGGCCCCTGTTTCGCGGTCTCGGCCATTGCGGCCCTGGCGATGGTCCTGGCCTGTGCCTCCGTGACGCCGGGGATGGCGACGAGGCTCTCGTAAGTGTACTCGTCGTCGAGCAGCCCGCTCGCAAGGACCCTGGCCCGCGTCTTCATCCCGACGCCGGCCATGTTGGTAGTGTGAAAGAGCTTGCCGCGCTGGATGCGTAGAGATCCGACACCACCCAGCCTCTCCCCGTCCACGAGGACACGTCTCAAAGTATCGGCGAAGTGTCCGATCTGCTCGGGGTAGTAGACTCCCCGCCCCATGAGAGAAGGCGTCATCGGGAGCGGGTGCATGAGGTTCGCGTTGCGAACGGTGGTGTGGCCTGGAGGCTCCTCGGGCCCGAGTGGGTCGGAGTCGCCCAGCCTTCGCGCCCGCACGGCGTGGGCCAACACCTGCTCCTCGAGGTCTCCCCCGAGGTCTAGCTCCGTGATCACCGGCTTGCCCCGGAAACGGTCGTTGCGGTTGGCGGCATACAAAAAGCGCCGGTCGCCCCTCTCGTTCTCGTAGAACTCGACGGCGGCACGGGCCCGGTTCTCGCCCATGCCCGGCAACCGCGCCAGCGTCTTGAAGTCCCCCCTGGAGAGTAGCTCCCACAGCTCCTCGGGATCCAAGACCTCGGCCAACTTCGCGGCCGCCCGCTTGTCTATGCCGCGGACCCTCTCCAGGATGCCATGCACGCCCTCAGGGCAGACGCCGCGTCTGAGGTGGTTGATCTTACGCACCGCCGTGAAGGCGTTGTAGCCCTCCCAGTGCCAGACGTATTCGCGGACCCGCTCGACGGCCGCAGCGTCATCGGGGACGAACTCGATGGTGACAGCGTCCCCGATGTAGCGGCCGTTGGCCCCCGGGAGATTCTCCGCGGGGTGCATCACCTGTACCTTGACCGAAGGCGAATAAAAAGAGAAGTGCACCGGAACCCCCGGTGCAACCTCCTTCATCAACCGCCTGCGGAAGACGTTATCCTCGAGATCTGACTCGAACATCGGACCCTGATTCTAGCATGTCAGCACGCTCCGGCTTCGCCTCCGCCTGTCAGCACGCTTCGGGCCTTCGGCCCTCGCTTTCAGCATGTCAGCCCGGGCCCGCATAGACTAACAAGCTGAAATGCTGACTAGCTGAGAAGTTTTTCCTGCCGCAGCACTATGGCCTCGACGGGCTCTCCGGCGGGAATGCCCTCTGAGGCCGGGCCGACGAGGGCGAGGGCGTCGGCTCTCGTCAGCGAGCTGACCAGCCCCGAGCCCTGTGCCCCGACTGACTCGGCCAACCAGCCTTTCTCCGTCCTCTTCAGGCTGACGCGCATAGCGTGCAGCCTGCCGACCTTGTTGACGACGTCCCTCTCGAAGTAGACCGGGACGCGCGGCCTACTCCTGTCCCCGCGGCCCATCATACCCATCAAGGCCGGCCTGACGAAGAGGTCGAAGCAGACCACCGCGGAGACCGGGTTGCCTGGAAGGCCGAAGAGGCGGGTCTCGCCGCGCGTACCGTAGAACAGGGGCTTGCCAGGCTTGAACTTGACGCCCCAGAAGACCTGCTCCACCCCAAGGTCGAGCATCGTGCTCTTGACGAGGTCCTTCTCCCCTACCGAGACCCCTCCGCTCGTCACGACCACATCGGCAGTTCTGAGCGCCTGCTCTATGGCGGCTCGCAGGGTGTCCGTGTCGTCTGAGGCGGCGTAGAGGCGTCGGGCCTCGGCGCCGGCCTCGCGGGCAGCGGCGACGATAGCATATGAGTTGGAGTCGAAGATCTCACCCGGTTCGAGATCCCGCGTCCCTGGCTCGACCAGCTCGGTCCCCGTCGATAGGACGACCACCTTCGGCCTCCGGTATACAGGAAGTGAACCGTAGCCCTGCGTCGCCGCTAGGGCTATCTCGGGTGCCCCCACCTCGGTTCCTGCGGGCAGGATGACGTTTCCCTTGCGTGTGTCCTCGCCCGCTGCGCGGATGTTGTCGCCGGGAGATGGGATCTTCTTCAGTTCGAACTCCTCGCCCCAGCCCGAGGTGTTCTCGACCATCACCACGGCATCGGCCCCGTCAGGGATTACACCGCCGGTGAAGATCTTGATGGCCTCGCCTTCTCCGAGGCGCCTCTTCGCCGGGCGTCCCGCTGGCGCCTCGTCGACCACGCCGAATACACGTCCGGCCTCGGCGTCCTGGCTACGGACTGCATACCCGTCCACCGCCGAGTTGTCGAAAGGCGGCGAGTCGATCGTGGCCGTGAGATCCCACGCAAGCGCAAGCCCCAGAGCATCCCCGAGCGGCGTCTCCTCGACGGGGAGCCTGGGCGTGCTCTCGAACACTAGCCGCTCGGCCTCGGGGTACTCGATCAGTTTCTCGAAAAGTTGCACCTTCACACCTCGACTAACCTATCGTTTGCCTGCGAACACGCTACCACACAAAGGAGAGCGCCCTCGGAAACCCGCCCTCGTTCAGGTGGCTTCTCCTCTCTACTCCGGCAGCAGCGCCATCGCCCGTCCTGGTCCGCCTGAGGACCCGGCGATCTTGATCGGCATGAAGATGAAGTAGGCGCCACGCGTCGGCAACTCGCCAAGGTTGGTCAGAATCTCGATGTAGCGCATCCCGCGGCTCAACCCCTCCTGGTGAACAGGAACGCCGTCGTGGGCGCTTCCGATGCTGGGGGCGTCGATGCCTATGGTCTTCACGCCGATCTCGTACAGGTAGACGGCGGTCTCCGGAGCAGGAGCTGGCCAGCCTGGGGCCTTCCCCGTGACGAGCGAGCCGTGCATGTATCTCTCCCCCTCCTCGCCCTCGACGTAGTAGCGGTCCCAGCCTGTCAAAAAGAGCACGACCTCGCCAGCCCGGAGCGATCCGTGCTCCTCCTCCCAACCGCGAACGTGGTCGGCGGTGATGAAAGGGCTGATCCCTGGTTCTCCCCCTTCCGCGAGGAACCGGACGTCCACAACGACCGCAGGACCCATCAGGTCTTCGAGAGGTACTTTGTCCCCTGTCTGATCCCCCAGGGGTCCAGCGAGATCCAGGCCCGAGCCCTGGGGTGGGACGAAGTGGGTCGGGGCATCGAAATGGGTGCCGCAGTGCTCGTCCATGACGACGAAGTTGGTCTGATAGGGGTCTGTGCTGCGGGTCGTGCCTGTCGGTCCTTCTACCTCGGCGAACCAGTTCCAGTTGTGGTGGGCGTACGTCATGTGCCCTGGCCACGTACCAGGCAGCCGCTCCGATACGGTCAGCGAGAGATCCACGACCCTCGCTCCCGCTAGCGATGCGAAGTCCAAAGGTCCTCCTTCAGAACCCTTCGAAGTATCCTTCGGCGTCGAAGCGCAGCCCTTCCGGGTGGCCGACTACCTCGGCCTCGGCGTTCTGTAGCACCTCGTCGACCAGGTTCTCAGAGACATACAGGTACTCGAGATGCAACGTGTTCGGGATGCGGACGAAGCGCGTCTCTTCGGGTGGGACGCCCCAGTTGCAGCGGACGGCTGTGTGGAGCGCCTCCTCGTCGCTCGCCAGGACCATAGGCACCTTCGCCCGCTCGATAAAGGTGCTCGTGACGACGTTGGCGTTCATGGCCTTGTGTTCGATCTGGTCCGCAAGGCGCCGCGTAGTCAGGTCGGCGAGGCCGACCCCGAGGGCGTTGCCGTGCGACTCCTTGCTGATGTCGCCCACGATTACGTATTTGACGGCGGGCGCCTCGGGCTCCTCGACGTCGAGGATGCGGAAGCGTCCGATCACGTTCGTGTCCATCCCCGTCCCCGAGTAGTTCTTGCCCAGAGCATCGACGTAGAGCACGTCTATTTCGGAGACGGGGAGATGGGGCATCATCTGCATGTACTCGGCGAGCAACTCCGCCTCGCGCTCGTGGATCTCGGCCGCAGGTATCGCCTCGATGATGGCAGGCTCGTCGTAGGCATTCTCGACGGTCGCCACGCCGAAGAGGATGTGGCCGGACTCCAGCACCTTGTCCCCGACCTCGACCATGAAGTCGCTGATGCCTTCGACACCGTAGCCGTGCAACGCTAGCGCCTGCTCGTGCTTTCCAAGCCCGATAGAGGCCATCTTCATGAGGCCGCTTTCTATAGTAGAGCGGAAATCCGTGTGGGCTTTGATCCTGTTGACGAGCACCACACCGTCGGCTTCAGAGGCGATCCTGTCCATGTACACGGGCACCCCGCGCTCCGTCTCCCCGAGCTCTACGACCTCCATCGAGGAGCGTATCGGCGCCCCACAGAGCTCTTCCGTGACGCCCAGAGACTCGAGGATCTCGACCTGCCCCTCTGCCGTAGCCCCGCCGTGGCTCCCCATCGAAGGCACGATAAACGGCTCCGCCCCCATCTCCTTCAGGATCGCGACGAGCGAGCGCAAAATCCCATCTATCTCCGCGATGCCGCGGCTCCCAGCCGTGAGCGCCACGCCCATACCGGGCCTGATTTCCGAAGCTATCTCCTCTCGGCCCAACTGCTCCCGCAGCGCCGCTTCGACGCTCTGGATCCGCGGCCTTGGAAACCTCTGCCTGACCTTGACCACTTTCGGGAACTCCACCTCTAACTCCTCCCTTCGGCCCCGGCAAGGCTGCGGGCCAGGTCGAGGGCGGCGCGGAGGCTCGTCGGATCGGCCTTCCCCGTCCCCGCAATGTCGAAAGCCGTGCCGTGATCCACGCTCGTCCTGAAGAACGGCAGTCCTACCGTCACGTTTACTCCGGTATCGAAGCCCATCAGTTTGATAGGAATGTGCCCCTGGTCGTGGTACTGGACGACGACGATGTCGAACGCGCCCGTCCTGGCCCGCATCATCACGGTATCGGGCGGATGCGGGCCAGTCGCGTCGATGCCCTCCTCAACCGCGGCTGCCACGGCCGGCGCTATCTGCTCGGCGTCCTCGGTCCCGAAGAGACCGTTCTCACCGGCGTGGGGGTTCAGGCCAGCGACGGCCACCCGCGGGTTCTCGACGCCTAGTCTCTGCAACGACTCGTGGGCGAGGCGGATGACGGCAAGCTCTCGTTCGGGCCTTGCCCGCTCTATGGCCTCCCTCAAGGAGACGTGGGTCGAGACGTGGATCACCTTCAGCTCGTCTGTGACGAGCATCATCGCGTAGTCTTTCGTGCCCGTCAGTTCGGCCAGGATCTCGGTGTGACCGGGATACTTGTGGCCTGCCAGGTGCATGGCCTCCTTGTTGAGCGGCGCCGTCGCTATCGCCCCCACGCGCCCCGCGCTCGCCAGTTCCGTCGCCCTCTCGACGTAGCGGAAGGCCGCGTCGCCTGCCCTTGCGTCCAGCTCGCCGAAAGGTAGATCCCCAGGCAGTTCTGTCTCGGAGATCACATCTATGGTGCCTGGCTCGAACCTCGCGTCCTCGGGTTCTGCGACGACGTTCGCACGCAGCGCCAGATCCAGCAGGCGCGCGGCCCGCTCGAGAACTCCAGCGTCGCCTACGACGATGGCCCTGTTGTGGTTTCGGAAGTCTCCTTCGTCGAAGGTTCGGACGATGATCTCAGGCCCGATCCCGGCCGGGTCCCCCATCGTCACGGCTATGAGGGGCTGTGTCATGGGTTTCTCTCCTCCCCGCTGAGCGCCTCTACTGCTCCTACGAGTGTATCCGGTCTGCCGAAGCCCCCTGCCTTGGTGACCACAGGGTAAGGTCTGGGTCCGATCAAGACACCAATCGGAATCCCTGTCTCCACCTCTCCCTCGAGCCTGATGCCAGAGGCCCCGAGCCGCCGCGCAACACCGACCGCCGTGGCCCCCCCGGTCAAAACCAGCCCCTCGAATAGCTCCTCTTCCGAGAGAAGCGCGGCCACCTCGGCAAGCTCCCCGAGAACCGATTCGCTGGAAGCGCTCCTCTCCTCAGGCGAGTGAACGACGGCGCACGTTCCTCTAGCGAGCATCCCCTTGGCCACCTCTACCGCCTCTTGCACAGCGTCGGGTTCTTTACTACCGACAGAAACATCTACTTCCCCGTACTCCACCACTAGCCGCCGCACCTGCTCCCGCGCGACGCCGCTCAGGCTACCGACAACCACGAGTACAGGGCGGGCCGGGACTCTTTGCACGCTCGCATCTCCCGCGCAAGGCCCCCGGTAGACGCTGCCCAGCGCGAGCGCGAGCCCTGCAGAACCGGCCCAGAGTACCTGGCCGGGGTCGGGCACGGCCCGCACAAGAGCCTCCAGGTCCGCGTCACGCTCCGCGTCGGCGACGACGCACTCGTAAGCTTCCAGAGTTCTGCGGACGAGCTCAGGATCAGCGAGGTCCTCAGCGCCCAACGCGCCGACCGATGAGAACGCCTCAGCGAGCAGGCTCGGGACGTGGGCCTCACTAACGGGGGTATGGGGATCATTCGCCATCTCCGTCTCGTCGACGGGCACGCCGTGGACGCGTTGGATGCCACCAACCGTGGTACGCCCGGCCGCCGGAAAGGCAGGCGCGACGACGGCACGCTCGCGACGCGCGCCACCCAGGGCCGCTGCTAGCTCCGCGGCGACGTTCCCCCGCAAGGTGGAGTCCAGCTTCTTATACACGATGCGAGCCCCACGAGCGACGTGTGCGGCATCCAGAACGCGCTTCGCCGCGAAGCCTGAGGGCTTGGCGCGGGAGTCGGTATCGAAGGCTACGGCATCCAGGTCATCTGCGAGCATCTCTGTTGCACGGAAAAACACAGCGGCCCGGTAACCGGCGTGGACGAACTGGACGCCGGTATCCGCGGCGCCGGTCAGATCGTCGGCGATTACAGCTATCAGCATTTCAGCACGCTTCGCTTGTCAGGGTTCGTGGTCGGAGAAGATTTCCAGTCGAGTCGGAGCTCCTCCGGGATTCTCTCAAGAGCAAGAGCGTCTCACCACATATCTCATAGCTGACATGCTTTCATTTCGCCAGATATCCTCCGTCCACAGGAAGTATCGCGCCTGTGACGAAAGAGGCTTCGTCTGAGGCGAGGAAGAGGATGGCGTTAGCCACCTCGGCCGGTTCGCCGAGCCTCCCTACCGGGTGTGCCTCCCTCATCGGGGCGATGTACTCCTCGGGCAGTTCCACGACGGCCTCGGTCGCAATGGTGCCTGGCGCCACGGCGTTGACGCGGATGCCCCTTGCGGCCCACTCCACCGCGAGGTGCTTGGTGATCCCTGACGCAACGAACTTGGCTGGCCCGTAGGTGGACTGCTGAGCCTGCCCGGCGAGACCCGAGATCGAGGACAGGCAGACTATGGAACCTCCCGGCTCCTCCTGCCCTAGCATGGCCTCGACGGCGAACTTGCAGGTGAGGAACATGCCCCGCCCGTCCACGGCCATCACACGGTCCCAGTCCTCAGCAGTAGCCTCGACGATAGTATTCAGCGGGATTATGCCGGCGTTGGCCACGAGCACGTCTATGCGCCCGAAGCTCTCGACGGCCGTACTTATCATGCGTCGCGCGTCCTCCACGACAGAGACGTCCCCAACGACAGCCTCGACCTCGGCACCGGACCCGGCCAATCTTTCCTGCAGCCGCGAGAGACCGGCCTCGTCAACGTCGGTGATAACGAGGCGCGCCTCCTCCCTGGCGAAGAGCTCGGCGGTCGCCCGTCCGATACCCTTTGCAGCTCCCGTGACGACCGCAGATTTCCCGCGCAACCTGCCGAGTCCCCGTGCTGTTGCCTCCGTCACGCTATCTCCTCTGCTATACCTGCGGCGAGTACGGGGTCCCCTGGCGTTTTTGGCACTAATCGTACTTTTCGTCCACTAACCTATCATCTTGGGAGGCGGGCCGTCAAACCCGCGCGCGACGTGCAGTTAGAATGGGGGGAGATACTCTGGGGACACCGATTGACACGATGTAACGATTCCAACAACATGCTACGCAAGGTTAGGGAGACAAGGAGGGTATAGGCATGACCGAGACGGTGAGCCGCAGTGCATCGGCTGGAATGAACCGACCAGGACGTACCTCCGCTAGCGGTCAGGGACCTGCCGGAGGATGGATCGACCTAGAGTCCAGTACTACCTCAAGGCGAAGTTTGTGGCCCGCCCCTTCCACGCACTCGGGTGAACAGAGCAACGTGCGCGTCTATCGATCGGTTGGCATGGGCCTCCAACGGCGGCTGTCGCTGTGCTGCTCATAGGCCATCGACGCCGGGTAGCTGATGAGTTCAACGGTCAAGCCCCATGGCGTCCGCGCGTAGATGAACCGATTGCCCTCTCCAGCCTCGGGTCCTGGTAACGGATTAGGGCCGGACATGAGGTTGACTCCGTGGCGGCGCAGGTGTTCCGCCGCGGCGTCCAAGTCGTCGACGTAGACTGCCAGGTGCTGTATCCCAACGTCGCTCGGCCTCGGGAACTCCTCGCGCTGGTCGGGTGAATAGAACTCGAAGAGCTCGATGTTCGCCCCGTTGGCGCAGCGCAAAAAGCGAACGCTTTGGATGCGGCTGCCCGCAGGCACGCCGAGCCTATGCCGTGGGGCATCATCCCCCGGAGGTTCACGCTCGTAGAGCAGCTCGCAGCCGAGCACATCGACGAAGAAGGCGGTTGCCTGCTCCATATTTGGCACGGTGATGCCGATGTGGTCTACGCCGCGTAGTCCCGGCAGCGCCGTGCCCTCACCAGTCGTTGTGGGTGACTCATCCACCTTTAACTCCCTTCGCTCCTGCTTCGACAGAGCTTACTATCACCGACAAGAGAGTGCCGGTCCACAAGCCGGGCGTGCCCTGCATGTCCGAGAACTCTGTACGTGCGCACCTGGAGGATCTCTTCCACACGTTCGGGTGAGTAGAATCTACAACCAGTTCGGGCTAAGACTGTGGGGCAGGCATAGCGCCTGGATGACTCATGCTCCGACAACGTCCGCCGATGGAGCACGATGAGCAGATCGAGTAGAGGGCCATCACGCACCCGCCGCCTGTAGAAGCGCTGATCAGCAAGACCACCAGTTCTATGCCGGTGAGGATTATGACCGAACCCACGGTGATCATGGTCCACACCACGGTCAGGTAGTTCTAGCTCTCGAAACAGAACTGCGACTCACCCAAGAAGCTCACTTTCAGGGAGTCGGCGGTTAGCCGACTCACCCAGTCGAGGATGCGGAGGTTGATCGAGAGTAGATAGGTCGTGGCCGCCGCAAAGAAGGACGTGGCGAACCAGGGCGCTGTAGCCTCCGCGAGCATGTTGTCCTCGTCCTTGATAAACGCCAAGTCCCGGTCACGTTCTTCTGGTACTCGAGGTCTAGATAGTTTCTGGTGCGAAAAGAGCCGGTTGAGTTAGGAT